>DASXNC010000513.1:0-6241 GCA_036495325.1 Steroidobacteraceae bacterium | reverse complement strand
CGGGCCGCTGTTCATCCAGCGCAGGTCGTTCGCGATCTTGAGCAAGCTCACGGCGATCACCTTCAGCTGTCCCGACAGCTCGACCGCGGCGTCCTGACAGGAGAGCGATTCGAAGAGATTGCGGCTCGGGCGGAACGCGATCCCGGTGAGCTCGGTGAGCTCGCGGCAGAACACCTCCGCAAACCGCGGATGCGCATTGATGCCCGTGCCGACGGCCGTGCCGCCTTGCGCGAGCGCGTTGAGGCGCGGTGCGACGCTCTCGAGACGCGCATTGCCGTTCTCGAGCTGGGTGCGCCACGCCGAAAGCTCCTGTCCGAGCGTCACGGGCATCGCATCCATGAGATGAGTGCGTCCCGTCTTCACGATCGAGCCGACCTCGCGCTCCTTAGCACGCAACACTTCGCAGGCGTGCAGCAGCGCAGGGGTCAGGTCCGCGTGCACCGCGAGCGCCGCACCGACCTGGATGGCGGTTGGGATCACGTCATTGCTGCTCTGGCCGATGTTCACGTGATCGTTCGGATGCACCGCGCGACCGAGGCGCCGCGCGGCCAGATGCGCGATTACCTCGTTCGCGTTCATGTTGGTACTGGTGCCGGAGCCGGTCTGAAAGACATCGATGGGGAATTGCGCATCGTGCAGTCCCTGCGCGACCTCCGCGGCCGACTCCGCAACGGCGCGCGCGACCGGCTCTTCGAGGAGTCCGAGCTTCGCGTTCGCCGCCGCAGCCGCCTGTTTGATGAGACCGAGCGCGCGAATGATGCCGCGCGGCATCCGCCGCCCGCTCACCGGAAAGTTTTGCACCGCGCGCTGCGTCTGCGCTCCCCAGAGTGCGTCCGTCGGTACCTGCAGCTCTCCCATGCTGTCATGTTCGATTCGATGCGAGGTCGTCGTCATGTGCGCCACTCCAGTCGGCCCCGCGCGGCGCGGTCGAGCGGGCCGGCGAGCGCATGCGGTATGATTCCGAATCGTCGCATCCTTTGCCCCGTCACGCGAGTCCCCGCCCCACATGTCATCGTCCCCGACCGAAGCGCTCTCGCCCGTCGACGGTCGCTACCGGGCCGCGACCGAACCGCTGAGGAGTCTGCTCTCAGAGTCAGGGCTCATTCGCGAGCGCATTCGCATCGAGGCGCGGTGGCTGCTGCATCTCGCCGCGAGTGTGCCGGAGCTTGCGGGCGCGAGGCTCACCGCCGATGCGCGGGCCCGAGCGAGCGCGCTGGCCGATGCGCCGCCCGTCGAGGCCGGCGATGCGGTCAAGCGCATCGAGGCACGGATCAACCACGACGTGAAGGCGGTCGAGTACTACGTTCGCGAGCAGCTTGCCGCCGCCGGAGCCTCGGCAGCGACGCTCGAGCTCACACACTTCGGCTGCACGTCCGAGGACGTGAATAACCTGAGCTATGCACGCCTGCTCGGCGAGGCGCGCACGCTGCTCGACGGTGCGCTCGGCGAGGTCGCGGGTGAGCTCGCAGGGCTCGCGCAGAAGTACGCGGACCTGCCGATGCTCGCACGCACCCATGGTCAGCCCGCGACCCCGACGACGCTCGGCAAGGAGTTCGCGAATTTCGGGGCGCGCGTTGCGCGCGCGCGGCGTCGCCTCGAGGCAGTGGAGATTCTCGGCAAATGGAACGGCGCCGTTGGTAACTTCAATGCGCACGTCGCGACGCTCCCGCAGGTCGAGTGGGCTCGGATCGCGCGCGAGTTCGTGGAATCGCTCGGGCTCGTGTACAACCCCTACACGACACAGATCGAGCCCCACGATTGGATCGCGGAGTATTGCGATGCCATCGCTGCGGCGAACGTGATCCTCATTGATTTCTGTCGAGACGCGTGGGGCTACATCTCCCTCGGATATCTGAAGCAGCGGGCGGTGGCGGGCGAGGTCGGCTCCTCGACGATGCCGCACAAGGTGAATCCGATCGATTTCGAGAACGCCGAGGGCAATCTCGGCGTCGCGAATGCGCTGCTCAGACACTTCTCGGAGAAGCTCCCCGTATCGCGTTGGCAGCGCGACCTCACAGACTCCACCGTTCTGCGCAATGTCGGCGTGGCGCTCGGCCATGCGCTGATTGCGTGGCGTGCGCTCCTGCGCGGCCTCGGCAAGATAGAAGCCGATCCGGTCCGCATCGCAGCCGATCTCGATGGCGCCTGGGAAGTGCTCGCCGAGGCGTATCAGACGGCGCTGCGAGCGGCGGGTGTGCCGGAAGGCTACGAGCTGCTCAAATCACTGACGCGTGGGCGCCCCGTCGATCCTCAGGCGCTCGCCGCGATCGTCGATTCCCTCCCTCTTCCCGAGCCGCTGAAATCAGCGCTCCGAAGGCTCCGACCGACAGATTATGTCGGATTGGCCGCGCGCCTGGCACGCGAAGCGGCCCCCTGAGCGGCAGACAAACCCTACCGGCGCGTCAAAGCGTGACCGGCTGCACTCATTGTGCGGCGCGAGATTCCTAAGATCGTAGAGGCCCGATTCGGGCCCGCGTCAAAACGATGATGAAGCCAACCGGGGAAATCGAGTCGACGGGCGTCTTCGCGCTGCTGGCAGGCGCGCGATGCGCCTCACCAATTTCCGAAGCGCCCGGAAGCCATATGGGTCCGCCTCGTCCGGCGGAGGCGCTGACCGTGTTCACCTCGCTCGATGAGGCGCGCTCGGCCGTCGAGATCGCAGCCTCCTCCGCGCAGCGCATGATCTCGATCTACACCCCGGATCTCGAGCCCGATCTGTACGACCAGAGCGCGTTCCTGGAGATCATCAAACGTTTCGTGCTCTCTCGCAGCTTCTCCAAAGTACGTGTACTGCTCGCTGATCCTGCGCGCGTGGTGCGCGACAGCAATCGCTTCGCCGCCATGGGGCGACGCCTCTCGAGCTACATCGATATCCGGCACGTCGGGGAGCCGGAGCCCGCGACGGGGCGCCCGGAAGGCGCGGATGGACAGCACCGAGAGTCGGCGGCGGACCGCAGCACCGCCGCGCGAGGATGTGGAGCGTATCTCGTGGCCGATGATCGAGCCGTCGTGTACCGGCTGCGCGCCGATACCTGGGATGGCATCGCCGATTTCAACAATGCATCGATCGCGCGGCTCTATCTCACCGAATTCGACGCCCTCTGGGCACGCAGCACGCCCGAGGATGCGTTGCGCGCCGCCCGCGCACGCGCCTGACGCGCAGCTGCCCCATGTCTATAATCCTGCGCATGCCCCTCAAGCCGGAGGTGACCGTCGCCGCGCTCGTCGAGCAGAGCGGCCGGTTCCTCATCGTCGAAGAGCGCATCAAGGGCCGAGCGGTGTTCAACCAGCCGGCGGGCCATGTCGAGATGGGGGAGACGCTGGTCGAGGCCGTCGCGCGCGAGGCCCGCGAGGAAACCGCCTGGCGGTTCAAGCCGCAGCATCTCGTCGGCATCTATCTGCTCGGCGCGGGCAGCAGCCGGTCGATCCTGCGGTTTGCATTCACCGGCACGGCCGATGATTACGATTCCGCGCAGCCGCTCGATCGCGTCATCCTGCGCACCCATTGGCTCACGCGCGCGGAACTCGCCGAGCGGCAGCCGCGCCTGCGCAGCCCGCTCGTTCTGCGCTGCATCGACGACTATCTCGCCGGCCGGCGCCACCCGCTCGACCTCGTCGCCTATCTCGACCTCGATACCGCACTGAACGTCAAAGCCGTGAGCGTCTGAACGCGCCGGCCGCCGGACCGCCATCGCCATCCGCTACCATTGTCGGATGAGTGCGAAGTCGGCCACCCGCGTGATCGTCGGCCTCTCCGGCGGCGTCGATTCCGCCGTGGCGGCGCTGCTGCTCAAGGAACAGGGGCTCGACGTGCAGGGCCTGTTTCTGAGCAACTGGGAAGAGGACGATGCCTACTGCACGGCCGCCCAGGACTTTCAGGACGCCCGCGCCGTTGCGCGCGAGCTCGACATTCCGCTGCATCGCGCGAGCTTCGCCGCCGAGTACCGCGCGCTCGTATTCGAGCACTTCCTCGCTGAGCACCGCGCCGGCCGCACGCCGAATCCGGACGTGCTTTGCAATCGCGAGGTCAAATTCGGCGTCGCGCTGCATCACGCGCGGCGCCTCGGCGGCGAGTGGTTCGCGACGGGACACTACGCACGCCTCCTGCGCACCCCGGACGGCATCGAGATGCACCAGGCGCGCGATGCGGCGAAGGACCAGACTTACTTTCTCTGTGCAGTGGAGCGTGGACGGCTCGAGCGCACGCTCATGCCGATCGGAGAGCTGGTGAAGGAGGAGGTCCGCGAGCGCGCTCGCCGCGCGGGGCTTCCGGTATTCGACAAGCCGGACAGCACCGGCATCTGTTTCATCGGCGAGCGTCCGTTCCGCGAGTTTCTCGCTCACTTCCTGCCCGAATCGCCCGGTCCCATCGAGTCGATCGAGGGAGCATCGCTCGGACGGCACCGGGGCCTCGCCTTCTATACGATCGGCCAGCGCGAGGGGCTCGAGATCGGTGGCCGGCGCGACAGCGCTGGCGACCCGTGGTACGTCGCCGCTAAGGATGCGGCGCGGAATGCGCTCATCGTCGTGCAGGGCCGTGATCATCCGCTGCTCGCGCACACGGGGCTTGCGACGGCACCGCTCAACTGGCTCGCGCAGCCGCTCGAAGCTCCGCAGCGCTGCCTCGTGAGAATCCGCCATCGGCAGCCCCTCGAGCCGGGGCTCGTCGAGCCGCATCCGACGGGCGCGGTGCGCATCCGCTTCGATGAACCGCAGCGTGCCGTGACGGCCGGGCAGTACGCGGTGCTCTACGAGGGTACGCGATGCCTCGGCGGCGGCGTGATCGAGCAGGTGATGCCCGATATAATTCCGCGCGCAACACCGGCGACTCGGCAGGCTGCAGCACCCGGCGTGGGGCCGACGTGGGCAGAACCGTTGCGGAGATTCAGATGACCGATAGCTTCGGATCACGCACGAGCCTCGATGTGGGCGGACGCACCTTTCGGGTCTCGAGTCTCGCGGCACTTCCGAAGGACAAGGTCGCGAGCCTGCCGTACTCGCTCAAGGTTCTTCTCGAGAATCTGCTGCGCTTCGAGGACGGAGTGAACGTGAGGCGCGCGGACATCGAGGCTCTTCTCGAGTGGGAGCCCCGAGCGGCGCCCTCGTACGAGATCGCCTTCACGCCGGCGCGCGTGATCCTGCAGGACTTCACCGGTGTACCTTGCGTGGTCGATCTTGCCGCGATGCGCGAGGCGATCGGCCGCTTGGGCGGCGACCCGGAGCGCGTGAATCCGCTCGCGCCTGCCGAGCTCGTCATCGATCATTCGGTCCAGGTCGATGAGTACGGTTCGGCCGGCTCGCTCGCAGACAACACGGCGATCGAGTTTCAGCGCAACGGCGAGCGATATGCGTTCCTGCGCTGGGGTCAGGCGGCATTCCGCAATTTCCGCGTCGTGCCGCCGAGCACGGGCATCGTGCACCAGGTGAATCTCGAGTACCTGGCGCGCGTCGTGTTCGATCGCGAGGCGAGTGGAGCTCGCGAGGCGTACCCCGATACGCTCGTGGGTACCGACTCCCATACGACCATGGTCAACGGTCTCGGTGTGCTCGGGTGGGGTGTCGGCGGCATCGAAGCAGAAGCCGCGATGCTCGGCCAGCCGATCACTATGCTCATCCCGCAGGTGATCGGGGTGCGCCTGAGCGGAAGCCTCAAGCCCGGCGCGACCGCCACGGACCTCGTACTCACCGTCACCGAGATGCTGCGCAAGAAAGGGGTCGTGGACAAGTTCGTCGAGTACTTCGGCGACGGCCTCGCGAGCCTGCCGCTCGCCGACCGAGCGACGATCGGCAACATGGCCCCCGAGTACGGCAGCACCTGCGGCATCTTCCCGATCGACGCGGAAACCATCCGCTATCTCCAACTCACGGGGCGTTCCGCCGAGCACATCGAGCTCGTCGAGACCTATGCGAAGGCTCAGGGTCTCTGGCGTCTGCCGGGTGCAGCGCCCCGTTACAGCGACGTTCTCGAGCTCGACCTCGGCTCGGTCGAGCCGAGCCTCGCCGGTCCGCGCCGACCGCAGGACCGGATCCCGCTCAGCAACGCAAAGCCTGCCTATCGCTCGAGCCTCGTGAAGATGTCCGAGGAGCGCACGCAGCGCGCCTCGAAGCGGACGGCCGGTGCGGCAAGCACGGCGGCTCCGAGCGCCGGCCCCGCCGGTAAAGCCTCGTTGAAGCTTGCCGGTGAGACTCACGAACTGGGTGACGGCGCGGTGCTCATCGCCGCCATCACGAGCTGCGCCAA
>DASXNC010000512.1:0-2052 GCA_036495325.1 Steroidobacteraceae bacterium | reverse complement strand
GTCTCGCAATACCTGGGCGAACCGCGCGCCTCAATCGACTAGGTCTGAAGTCGCGGCAGGAGTACTCTGTCGGGCCTTAAGGTCACGGCCCAGCGCATGAACGACACCGACCTGCAGACGCCGCAGCTCTACATCAACCGGGAATTGTCGTTCCTCGAGTTCAACCAGCGCGTACTGGAGCAGGCGAAGGACGAGCGCATCCCGCTGCTGGAACGTGTCAAGTTCCTATGCATCTCGTGCGCGAACCTCGACGAGTTCTTCGAGATCCGCGTAGCGAGCCTCAAAGAGCTGCAGGAAGCCGGGGCGCTTCAGGGCGGCCCGGACGGACTGTCGGTCTCCGAGCAGCTCAAAGCCATCCGCACGCGCGCCGCGCGTTTGGTCGAGGAGCAATACCAGGTCCTGAACGATGTCCTCATGCCAGTGCTCGCGAAGAACGGCGTCGTGTTCGTCTCGCCCGAGAGCTGGACGGAGGCCCAGGCGCTGTGGCTCGCGACCTACTTCAGCCGCGAGGTCGAGCCGGTACTTTCGCCGCTCGCGCTCGATCCCGCTCGGCCGTTTCCGAAAGTGCTCAACAAAAGCTTGAATTTCGCCATCGTGGTCGAGGGCGAAGATGGGTTCGGCCGCAACAGCGGCCTCGCCGTCGTGCAGACGCCGCGCTCGCTGCCGCGGGTGATCCGGCTGCCGGACGAGCTCGGCAGCCGTCATTTCGTGTTTCTCGGCACCATCGTCGAGGCCTTCGTGTCCAAGCTTTTCGCAGGCATGCGCGTGCGCGGCTGCTATCAGTTCCGGGTTACGCGCAACAGCGACCTGTTCGTCGAGCAGGAGGAAGTCGACGACTTGCTGCGCGCCGTCGAGGGCGAGCTCGCCTCGCGCCGCTACGGGGATACCGTCCGGCTGGAAACGGCGCACGACTGCCCGGATGAGATTTTGAGCTACTTGCTGGAGCAGTTCGCACTCACCCCGGACGATGTCTACAAGGTCTCGGGGCCCGTGAATCTCAATCGCCTGATGGCCGTGTACGATCTCGTCGATCGCGCCGAGCTCAAGTACGCCGCCTTCACCCCGAGTACGCCCGAGCGGCTGCTGGTAGGGAGCGACTTGTTCGCGGCGCTTCGCAACGGGGACGTGCTTCTGCATCATCCGTTCCAGAGCTTCGCCCCGGTCACGGACTTCATCAAGCAGGCGGCGAGCGATCCGCAAGTGCTCGCGATCAAGCAAACCCTGTACCGCGCGGGCAGCGACTCGGCAATCGTCGGCGCCTTGGTGGAAGCCGCACAGGCGGGCAAGGATGTGACCGTCATCATCGAGCTTCGCGCGCGCTTCGACGAGGAGGCGAACATCGAGCTCGCCAACAAGCTGCAGGAAGCGGGCGCACACGTCATGTACGGAGTATTCGGCTTCAAGACCCATGCGAAGCTGGTGATGGTCGTGCGCCGCGAAGAAAAGGGCCTGCGGCGCTACTGCCATCTCGGCACCGGCAACTACCACGCCAAGACCGCGCGCCTGTACACCGACTACGGCCTGATGACCTGCGACGAAGCCGTCGGCGAGGACATCCATGAGATGTTCCTGCAGCTCACCGGGCTCACGCGCGTGCCGCGCTTGCGCAAGCTTCTGCACGCCCCGTTCAGCCTGCATCAGGCGCTCTTGTCGAAGATCGACCGCGAGGCCGATCATGCGCGGGCCGGCAAGCCGTCGCGCATCATCGCCAAGCTCAACGCGCTGAGCGAGCCGACCATCATCCAGGCGCTCTACCGCGCCTCGCGCGCCGGCGTGCGCATCGACCTGATCGTCCGCGGCGTATGCTGCCTGAGGCCCGGCCTTCCCGGCGTGTCGGAACGCATCCGCGTGCGCTCCATCGTCGGCCGCTTTCTCGAGCATTCGCGCGTCTATCACTTCGAGAATGCGGGTGCGCGAGAGGTCTACTGCGCGAGCGCGGACTGGATGGACCGCAATCTCTACCGTCGAATCGAGGTGGCCTTTCCGGTGGAATCCCCGGAGTTTCAAGCGCGCGTGATCGATGATTTGAACCTCTATCTCGCGGACGACTCC
>DASXNC010000511.1:0-2447 GCA_036495325.1 Steroidobacteraceae bacterium | reverse complement strand
GGCTGGCCGACCAGGCGGTGACAATAGGGATTGAGGCGAACCTCCACCCGGGAGACGCTCTCCGGGTTCAACTCGAGCTCGCGCACCATCTGCAATGTGAGCTCCGTCATCCCCTGCGTCGCGCCACAGCTGGGGAATTTCTTGAACACGATCGAATTCATGCGCCACTCCTCGCCGAGCTGTCGCACCACCTGCTGCGGCTCGAGGCGATCGCGCCCGAACAGATGAGCGTATCCGTAGACGCCAGTGAGGAACTTGCGCGGGCCCGTGATGCCCGCAAGAGCGAGCTGCGCGCATTCGAGTCCGCTCTGCGCAACCCATCCCTCGATGACGCGCACAGCGAGGGTCGCATCGAGGTTGCTTTGAAAACTTCCGCCGCAACGGTTCAAGGCCAAACCTAGCGCGTTCAATGTCTGTCTGGCGGAAAGCCGCAGAACGCGTGCAGCGGTCGCGGTCGAGGCGAATACGGCTGCAACGCCCGTAGGGTCGAAGCCGTCATACATCGCCTCCGTCAGATTCAGGCGGCTCCCGACTTCGCAGCCGACGAGGAGTGCGGCGAGAAACTCGGCGCCGCTGCACCCGCCCATGAGCTCCGCCGCGGCGCATGCAGCCGGGATCACCGCGGAGCCGAAGTGAGGGCCTGGGGCCATGGCGTCGCAGAAGTCGAGCGCGCGGCAGAGCGTGCCGTTGAACTGCGCGGCGGCGATCGCGGGAAGACTGTCGCCGTACACAAAGGTCCGCGCCTCGGCTCGTCCGCCTCGAGCGCGCGCCAGCTCACGGAGCTCGGCGATCCCGTCCTCGCGAGCGGCGGCAATGCCGGCCCCAACGCTCGCCATCAACACGCGCTGGGCGGTCTTACGCGCGGCGGGCGAGGCATCGGCCGCCCGGATCCCGGTCACGAATTCAGCGAGCTGAAGTTCTGCCGTCATGAGTGGCTCCGGGTCAGTTTTGCGCCGGAGCGCTCCCTGGCCGGACGCCTCCGCCCGCTTGATCGACGCGATGGTGGAAATTCATGGCTGCCGGACGAGCTGCCCAGTCAGGCATCATGAGCCACAGGCGCAGCAAGTGACGCTTACGCGCCGGATTCGGATCGTCCACGTAGTCGGTGCGCGCATGCAGAACGCTCCGGTTGCTGAGAAACTGGATGTCACCCACGCGGAATTCCATGTCGAGGAATACTCCGGGCCGATTGGCGACGTTCTCAATGAAGTCCAGGGCCTCCTCTTCGAGGGCAGAGAGCGGATATCCCTCTTCAGTCGCCTGCCGGATGGTCGTCGGGAGGAAATAGCACTCGATGCCGTGTCGGCCCGGCGCGAATACCGGCACGCGAGCGGAAGGCGTCGCCTCCCCGTGCCCGCGTCGACTGTTATGGAAGCCGCGGTAGAGAAACTCCAGCAGGTCGGGCCGCTCTGCCCGGATGATGTTGTGGATCTCGCCGGCACTCGCGATTCGACTGGCGCCGCCCGATAGAGCGGTTCTTAGACACAGGAGTCCGACGGCATCGACTGGGTCCATGTGAAATTCGAGCGCGCCACCTCGCGTGTAGTAGCGCTCCCGCTCGTTCACGCCGCGATCGTAGACGTGGCCGAGGCGGTCACCCGCAGCACTCTGCGAGACACCGACACCGAGGTGCGTGCCCAATCCCCAGTAGATGATCTGCAGGAGATCTTCCGGAACGTCGGTCGCCGGCAAGCCGCGCAGCATGATGAAGCCCGAGCCCGATTCGAGCCGCCGTCGTACATCGGCGAGCTTCCCGGCGGTACGGGAAATGGGAAAGTCGTTCCGGCTCAGCTGATCGAGAGCTCGCCCGCGAAGCGGCTCGGCGGCGCGGATCCATTGGGTGCAATCGTCCTGATCCAGTCGAATGATCCAACTACTCTCCCGCTGATCGCTGCCGCGCCAGACAGCGGGACCGCTTGCCGGCGCGTGGGTGCTCTGCGAGATATGCATTTCGTGCACGCGGATGGCGTCGCAACCGCGAGGGATCGTACGCCGCGAGCATACCGCGGAGCCAGTCGGGCAAGCGAGAAAGGTGATTTCTGGAAACGAGTAAGCCGAGGAAGGCTCGCGGCACGTGCCTGCTTCGTCAATTGACCCCCAGGCGGGTGGCCCTCATGATCGACCGCGGACGGCGCTGCTGGGCAATTCGACGAGCGGATGACTCATGGATCTCGGGATACGTGGGCGCAAGGCAATCATCAACGGCGGCAGCGCTGGACTCGGGCGCGGGACCGCGCTCGCGCTGGCCCGGGAGGGAGTGGAGCTGTTCGTGTCGGCGCGAGGCGAAGAGCGCCTCCTCAGAACGTGTGACGACATCAGGCGGGTGACCCACGCTTCGGTCACGCCCATCGTCGCTGATCACGGCACGGCGGAAGGTCGATCGCGCATTCTCGGGGCGTGCCCCAGCCCGGATATTTTCATAGGGACCTGCTCGCCGCCTCCATTCA
>DASXNC010000510.1:0-3051 GCA_036495325.1 Steroidobacteraceae bacterium | reverse complement strand
GCTTCACACCCGCGGACGCCTCGGCCACCGAGTCGCAGGTCCGCGCCCTACTGGAGGAAAGATGAGCCATTTTCGAGATTTTTCCCTAAAGCGCCGGCTGTGCCTCGCGGCGGTCGCGGCCGCGTCGATTTCATCGGGATGCAGCTCGCTCGGAGTGAAGCCTTGGCAGCGTGAAGTGCTCGCGCGGCGCGAGATGCAGCTCGATTCCGATCCGGTCGATGCGGCCATCGACGATCACCTGTATTTCAGCAAGGAAGCCTCCTCGGGCGGCCGTTCGTTCGCAGGTGGAGGATGCGGATGCAATTGAAGCGCCCGCTCCGGGCGGGCGATGTTCGGTTGCGCCTGATGGCCGCGAGTTGCGCGCTCCTGGGCGCGGGGGCGGGGCGCGCTCAGCCGGCGAGTCCCGCTCCCGCGGACAGCCGACTGCTCGAGGATTGGTACGTGGATTCGGCCCTGGCGTATTACCACGAGGACGGGCGCATCCAAGCGATCGAGCCCGTGGTCGACGCCGTCAAGCTATTCGCGGACGGCGAGCAACTGGCGCTCAACGTGACGTTCGACAGCCTCTCGGGCAGCAGCCCGAACGGGGCCTTGCCAAGCCGAGCAGCGCAAACCTTTGCCTCGCCGTCCGGCACCAGTCTCACCACCGGCCGCCACCGCTATACGACGGCGCCCGGAGCACTGCCCGCCGATCCCGGTTACCAGGATCAGCGAATCGCCGCCTCGGGAGATTGGACGCTGCCCGTGACGCGGACCGACGAGCTGACGGTCGGGGGCAAACTGTCGGGGGAGGATGACTTTTATTCGGCGACCGTGAGTGCGCAGATTGCGCACGATTTCAACGAGAAGAACACGACGCTCGCCATGGGGCTAAGCGATGAATTCGACTCGATCCATCCGATCGGAGGCTCGCCGGTACCGGGCAGCAATTACGATCTGTTCGAGAAAACGGGCACGAAGACCAAAGACGGGATCGGAGCGCTGATCGGACTCACGCAGGTGATGACCCGCACCTGGCTCACCGAGCTCAACGTGTCGATCGATCGGTTCAAGGGGTATCTGAACGATCCGTACAAGATAACCTCGGTCATCGATGCCGCGGGCGACATCAGCGCATACGAATTCGAGAGCCGTCCGGAGCAGCGCCTGCGCAAGAGCGGTTACTGGGACAATCGCATCGCGTGGAGCTCGCGGTTCTCGAGCGCGCTCTCACTGCGCTACATGGCCGACGACTGGGGGGTCCGCTCGGACACCGCACAGGTGCGCCTGCGCTGGACCCTCGGGAGAAGAGAGCAGTACGTCGAGCCGACGTTTCGCTGGTATCGGCAGACGGCGGCCGACTTCTATACGCCGTTCATTCTCGCGGCCGAGAAGCCGACCGGCGCCTACCAATCGTCGGATACTCGGCTCGGCGCTTTCCGCGCGATAACCTACGGCGTGAAATACGCTCACACGCTTCCCGGGTTCGGAAGCCGCCCGGAATCGGAATTGAACATCCGCGCCGAGTACTACCAGCAGACTCCGGTGGAGCACAGGCCGCTCCCTGTCGGCCTGCAGGGCCTCGACGTATATCCTGACCTGAAGGCGATCCTCGTCCAGATCGGATGGCGTTTCTAGTCTGCCCCTCGTAGCATCCCGCGGGGTGACGTCCGCGCCGATCAATGACCCCGCGAACCCGTTGCTCACCGAGCCGCGGGGCGAGCACCTCATCGCCGTGCGCTTCTCTGCAATGGCGAGCCCCTGCGAGGTACTGTTGCCGGCGGCGAATACTTCTGCGGCACTCGAGCTCGGCGCCCTGGCGGCAGAGGAGGCGTGGCGGATCGAGCGCAAATTCAGCCGCTACCGTGACGATAGCGTGCTTGCCATGATCCACTCGACACGCGGCCGGCCCGTGGAAGTGGACGCGGAGACCGCGGAGCTCATCGATTTTGCGCGCCGGTGCTACGAGCTGAGCGACGGACTCTTCGATGTCACCTCAGGTGTCTTGCGGCACGCGTGGCGGTTCGACGGGTCGGATCGAGTGCCGGACGCCGTGACGGTCGAGCGCCTGCGCGCCCGCGTGGGTTTCGACAAACTCGAATGGCGGCGCCCCTTGCTCACCTTGCCGGCCGGGATGGAGATCGATTTCGGCGGTATCGGTAAGGAATACGCCGTGGACCTTGCCTACGATCGACTCGCGGCGCGTTGCCCTGCGCCTTTCTTGATCAACTTCGGCGGTGATTTGCGGGCGAATCGACCGCCGGCACAGGGGGCCTGGCAGGTCGGTGTCGAGCGCCCGGATAGCGAGCGCAATGCGGGCCTGCTGCTCGACCTGGAGCGCGGGGCGCTCGCGACCAGCGGGGACTCGCGTCGGTACCTTCTGAAGGAAGGGGTGCGCTACGGCCACATTCTCGATCCGCGCACCGGGTGGCCGGTCCGCGATGCGCCCCGCTCGGTGACGGTGGCGGCGAGCAGTTGCACCGAGGCCGGGCTGCTCGCGACTCTCGCGCTGCTGCACGGCGCGCAAGCGGAAGCGTTCCTCCAAGAGCAAGGGGTACGCCATTGGCTGATCGAATGAGGCGGGCATCGTGGCTCGTCGGACCGCTCGTGGATCTCGTGGTGTTCTGCGCGGCCGCGGTCGGGCTCGCGCCGGCACTCGATCAGTGCGTGAGTTTCGCGGCGGCGCTGGCGCTCGCCTACTTGCCGCGCGCGGCGAGGCGGCATGCCGCGGCCGGCGGGCGTCTCGGATTGGGCTGGATCGTGCGCCTGAGCGTGGTGACGGCACTGGCCTTTTTCCTGCGCAGCGCGCTCTTCTCGCTCGTCGCCGACGGCTGGGCCTGGGCGGCGACGGCGGCGATCGTCCCGGCCGCACTGCTCTCGGCGGCGCTGCTCGCCACGGGATTTCGCTACGCCGAATCGCCCGCGAGTTGGCGGCTCGGAAGCGGCGCGGCATGGCAGACGGTAGCCATCGGTGCGATCGTCATCGCCGGCGGGTTGCGGATTCTCTATGGAGCGCGCGTCGAGCTGCTCCCGGAAGAGACGTATTACTGGACCTACGCGCGGCATCTGGAT
>DASXNC010000509.1:0-4189 GCA_036495325.1 Steroidobacteraceae bacterium | reverse complement strand
CCCCTGGGGCCCTCGTAACGAATCACAACCACATCGCCCGCTTTCACCGCGCCGCTCAGGATGGCCGCGGTCGCACGCTCCTCGCCGTCGAAGACGCGCGCACGGCCTTCGAAGGCGAGGCCTTCCTTTCCGCTCAGCTTTGCAACCGCTCCCTCGGGAGCGACATTCCCGTAGAGGACGATCAGATGGCTGTCCTTCTTAATGGGATGGGAGAGCGGCCGGACTATGTCTTGTCCAGCAACATACGTACCCACCCCGGCCAAATTCTCGGCGAGCGTCCGCCCGGTCACGGTCAGGCACTCGCCGTGCAGCAAACCGGCATCGAGCAGCATTCGCATCAATGGTAAGACCCCGCCAATGGCCACGAGTTCGGACATCAGGTAGCGCCCGCTCGGACGGACGTCCGCGAGCACGGGAACGCGGCGTCCGATGCGAGTGAAATCATCGAGCTCGAGGCGCACGCGCGCCTCGTGGGCCATCGCAAGCAGGTGAAGCACGGCGTTGGTTGAGCCCCCGAGCGCGATCACCGTCGTGATGGCGTTCTCGAACGCCTTGCGGGTGAGGATGTCGCGGGGTCGAATGCCGGAAGCGATGAGCGCGAGCACGGCCTCGCCTGCGCGGCGGCAGTCCTCGCGTTTCGCATCGCTCACCGCTTCCTGCGAGGAGCTGCCGGGAAGGGACAGTCCGAGCGCCTCGATGGCCGACGCCATGGTGTTCGCGGTGTACATGCCCCCGCAGCTGCCCGGACCGGGAATCGCGGTGCGCTCGACCTCCGCGAGCTCGGCATCGGAGAGCTTGCCGGCCGCGTGGGCGCCGACCGCCTCGAAAACGGCGACGATATCGCGGCGCTGCGCGCCGGGTCGGATCGTGCCCCCGTAGACGAAGACGGCAGGCCGGTCGAGCCGCGCCATCGCCATCGCACAGCCCGGCATGTTCTTGTCGCAGCCGCCGATCGCCACGAACCCGTCGAAGCCCTCGGCGCCCACGACCGTCTCGATCGAGTCGGCGATCAGCTCCCGCGAGACGAGCGAGTAGCGCATACCCGGCGTGCCCATCGAGATGCCATCCGAGACGGTGATCGTATTGAAGACGACGCTTTTGCCGCCCGCTGCATCCGCGCCCGCCGCGGCTGCCCGCGCGAGCTCGGCGATGTGCATGTTGCAGGGCGTCACGTTCGCCCAGGTCGATGCGATTCCGATCTGGGGCTTACCGAAGTCGGCGTCCTGAAAGCCGACGGCCCGCAGCATTGCGCGTGAGGGCGCTTGCTTGACGCCATCTACGACAAGCCGGGAATAAGCACGGGGCTCGGATGAGTTCTTGGGTCTCCGGGGCATCGGTCGCTCGGTGTATCAAACCCGGGGCGGGTCAAACCCCCGAAGTCTAGCATCCGGTGCCGCGCCGCGGCTCACCCAAAGCGCGCGCGGATGAGCCGGTACAGCGCGCGCACGCACTGCGCCTCCGCACCAACGGGGCGGCCCGGCCGCTCCTTGGCATTCCAGGCATACAGATCGAGATGCAGCCAGGAGCGGGTTGTCGCAACGAAGCGCTTCAAAAAGAGCGCGGCGATGATCGAGCCTGCGAATGGCGAGGCGGAAACATTTCCGAGGTCAGCGACTTTGCTCGCGAGCTCATCGTCGTAGCCGGCCCAAAGCGGCATGGGCCAAACCGGATCGCATTCCGCCTCACCGTGCCCGCGCAGCTCGGCAAGCAGCGCCTCATCCGGCGAATACGCCGCAGGCAGCTCCGGGCCGAGTGCCGTCCGCGCTGCGCCCGTGAGCGTGGCGAGATCGACGAGCAGTTGCGGCCGCTCCGTATCCGCCTCGGTGAGCGCATCCGCGAGGACGAGCCGACCTTCCGCATCAGTGTTCCCAACCTCGACGGTGAGTCCCTTGCGCGAGCGCAGCACATCGCCCGGCCGGTACGCGTGCCCATCGATCGAGTTCTCGACGCACGGCAGCAATACTCGCAGGCGTACCGGCACCTCGAGCCCCGCGATGAGGCTTGCGAGCGCAAGAGCGCAGGCGGCGCCGCCCATGTCCTTCTTCATGAGGAGCATGGCGGCCGAGGGCTTCAGATCGAGGCCGCCGCTGTCGAAGCACACGCCCTTACCGACGAGCGTCACGCGTGGCGCGGCGGAATCGCCCCAGCGCAGATCGACGAGCCTCGGGGCGCGTGGGCTTCCGGCCCCGACCGCTGCGATGAGCGGGAAATTGCGCGCCTCGAGCTCGGCTCCTTCGAGCACCTCGCAGCGCGCGCCGAGCCGTGCCGCCAGATCGACGGCGGCCTGCGCAAGCTCGGCGGGTCCGAGCTCGTTCGCCGGCGTGTTGATGAGATCGCGCGCGAGCGCCGTCGCACGCGCGCCGGCCTCCGCATAACGCACATCCGCTCCCTCCGGAGCGATGAGCAGCGCACTGCGGTCGGGACCCGCACTGCGGTACCGACCGAAGCGGTAGGCACCCGTGAGCCAGCCGAGCGCGAACTGCGTGGCCGCACCCGCCGGCAGCGGTGTCGCAAGCGCATAGGTGGCGGCCGGCAGCCGCTCGATGAGCGGCGCAGCGTGCCACAGGGTCAGGCTCGCCGCGCCGGCGAGCGGACCGAGTCCGACCACGACGCCGGCGATCTGTCCATCGGGACCCGGCAGAGCGAGCACGCGATGGCGCTCCGCTTGAAACCCGTTCGCCTGCACCCAGGCCGAGAGCGGCTCGGGTTGAGCGGCGAGCCACGCCGGCAACTCGGCCTCGGTGAGGAGCCACAGCGGCCGGCCCGGGCCGCGATCTGGGGTCAACAGCATGTCGATGAAATCCGGCGGCACCGCGGAAGCCGACACGAGAGCCGTGCAGCTCACCGCGCGAGCCACTCAATTGACAAGATTGCGCAGATTGTGCTCCTATCCAGCGTCTCGACGATACGGATTCGCCAGTTGTGATCGCGACCATGACACCCGCATTCAAGTCTTCGAGCACCGCCGGCGCGCCCGCGCCCCTCGCGCTGCTCCTGACGAGCCTGCTGCCCCTTACGGGGCCGGTGCGGGTCAGTCGCGCTGTTTGATCGCCTAACGAGCGAATCGCGAACTCCAGAAAACCCCGCACCGGCCCAAGAGACAAGGGCGGGTGCGGGGTTTTTTGTTAACTACGGGAGCAAAACGATGAGGTTGTATTCGCAGAAGGACGTCGATCGCAAGGCGCTGCGCGGGGCGCGGATCGCGGTACTCGGCTACGGCAGCCAGGGCCGTGCGCACGCTCTGAATCTGAAGGACAGCGGCCACGACGTGATCGTCGGCGTCAGAAAGGGCGGCGACAGCTGGAAGAAGGCGCGCCGCGACGGCCTCGCCGTCGCCCCTCCGGCCGAGGCGGTCGAAGGCGCCGACCTCGTCGCGATGCTCGTGCCCGATCTGGCGCAGCCCGAGCTCTACGCGGCCGTCGAGCCGCACTTGAAGCGCGGGGCCGTCCTGCTCTTCGCGCACGGCTTCAATATCCACTTCAAGCAGATTCGCCCGCGCCGCGACCTCGATGTGGTGCTGATTGCGCCGAAGGGACCCGGCGACCTCGTGCGCCGTCAGTACCAGCAGGGACGCGGAGTGCCGTGCCTCATCGCCGTCGCCCGCGATGCGACGAGCCGCGCGCATGCGCGCGCGCTTGCGTACGCGCACGGCATCGGCGGCACGCGCGGCGGAGTGCTCGAGACGAGCTTCGGCGAGGAGACCGAGACCGATCTGTTCGGTGAGCAGACGGTGCTCTGCGGCGGCGTCACCGAGCTCATCGTCAAAGGCTTCGAGACCCTCGTCGAGGCCGGCTATCAACCGGAGGTCGCCTATTACGAGTGCCTGCACGAGGTGAAGCTCATCACCGACCTGCTGCACGAGGGCGGCATCAAGAAGATGCATCAGTTCATCAGCGAGACCGCGAAGTTCGGCGATCTCACCCGCGGCCCGCGCGTGGTCGACGAGCGCGTGAAGAAGGAGATGCGCCGCATCCTCAAGGAGATCCAGAACGGCAAGTTCGCCCGGGAGTGGATCAAGGAGAACGCGACCGGCCGGCGTCGCTACAAGAAGATGCTGAAGGCCGACATGGGCCGCCAGATCGAGAAAGTCGGCGCGCAGCTTCGGGCGCGGATGCCCTGGTTGGACGAGCGCAGAGCTTGAACGCGAGGCGGATGCCGCGAAGAGGCGCTCCGCCACAGTGAGGTGTCA
>DASXNC010000508.1:0-3196 GCA_036495325.1 Steroidobacteraceae bacterium | reverse complement strand
GCCGCGCGCAGGGTCGGCAGATCGGGAAGCTGCGCACGCCGGCGCTCCTGGGTTGCGGCGCTCGGCAGATAGCGGGCGGCGTCCTCGAGACCCGTCGCTGCGCGGCTCGCGGCGAGCTGCAGCAGCGCAGGGGTCATGCGCTCTTCGCGAGCGAGCACCTCTTCGGCCGAGGAGCCTTCGACCGTCATCAAATAGCGCACGTCCGGCGCCCCGAGCTCATCGCGCAGCCGTTCATATTGCAGAAGCAGCGACTGGGGAACAGGCGTGAGGTGCCCGAGATCGTTGTCCCAGAGCGGGCCGGGAACGAACGCCAGCACCGCGATGGCCGCCGCGCCGAGCGCACCGGCGACCCAGCCGAGGCGGGGAAGCCGGGCACTGCCCGCCGCGATCGCGGCGGGCAGGCGCATCTTTCCGTAATCGCGCTTTGCGGAGGGGGTGATCCGGGGCAGAAGGTAGCGGGTCGAAAGACCGGCGGCGGCGAGCCCGGCGATGTTGAAGCACGCGAGCTGGACGAGCCCTGTAACGCCTGAGAGCAGGAAGGCGAGATACGCAATCGCGAGTGCCGTGACCGCGATCACGAGCGTCCTCCAGATCGAGCGCGCGGTTGCAATGGGCGGCTCACCCGGCAGCTGATGGCTGAACAGAAAGATCGGATAGTCGATCGCGACACCAATCAACGTGAACCCGAACGCGATGGTGATGCCGTGTACCGTGCCGAACAGTTTTGTAACGACTGCGAGCGCGATCACGCCGCCGGTCGCGAGCGGCAGCGCACCGAGTGCGACGTACGCGAGCCTGCGATATGCAACCAGCATGAGCACGATCATCGCCGCCGTATCGAGAATGCTCGCGAGCCGGGCGTCCGCCTCGCTGCGGGCTTGCATCAGCACGGAGAAGGCACCCGGGCCGGTCACGGTGAGGTCGATCGACGGGTCGGTGCGCGCGGCGTCGAAGTGTGCGCGCAGACTCGCGATCGCGGTGCGCTGGGCTCGTGGATCAAAGGCGGGGGCGGCAGTCTCAACAACGAGCAACGCTTGGCGGGCCTGGGAGTCGAACCAGACCTCTTCGAGGGTCCGCGGCTCATGCGGTGGACGCCACGACTCGAGCACTTTCAGCGTCTCGAGCGTCGGGTCGCGCGGGAGCCAGGTTTCGAGCAGGCTCGCGGCCGGCGAGGTGAGGTCCTGCTCGCGCGCGGTGAGCTCGCGATGCAGATACGCGGTATCGAGGCGGTCGTGATCGAGCGTTGGGGAGAGCAGGTACCGGTATGGCAGGAGCGATTCGGGAATCGTCCCGAGCAGGTTCTCGCCGTTCTCGACGAGGCGAAACGCCGGATCGCTGCGCAGTGCCGCCGCGAGACGCCTGGAGGTATCGGCGAGGTGTCGGGTATCCGCGCCGCTCAACGCGACCATCAGGAGCCGTGCTGCGGGCCCCTCGCTCACCTCACGGAGGATCAACCGCTCGGTACGCGTGCGCGGCGCCGGCAGGAATAGCCGCAGATCGCCGCTCACGCGCAGCGTTGCACGAACGTACACGGCAAGGCCGGCGAGGACGCCGAGCCAGAGCACCGCAATCAGCGTCGCTCGAGCGCGAGGGGCCGCGATGCGCAGACCGCTACTCCTTCGCCGCAGCTTGGGTGGCGCGGCAGCGCGCCTCGAACCACTGTTTGTCAGGACGGGCGGGAACCGAGCTGCGGGCTGCGCTGGCGAGCAGCATGAAGTCGACGTCGTCGTTTGCCTGGAAGGTCGTGAGGCATCGCGGCTCGCCGCCGCTGCCGGTCACGAGGATCGAGCGAATGCTCGCGTAGACCCGGGAATCGAGCGGCGTGAGTCCGACCGTCCAGGCGCGTTCGTCGCCGTGCAGGTCGAGAGCGAACGCGCTCCGCAGGGTCGCAACGTCGCCCGCGAGCAGCGCGGAGAAGCTCGTCACGAGGCTGCGCATCTGCGGCGCCTGATCGAGCGTGAAGTGCTGAGGTGGCGCATCGCCGCGAGTCAGGGTCACGGAATTGCCGCGGATCTCGGCACGCTCGGGGCGTGGCTTCTCGACCCTGCGCACGAGCGATCCGGGTCCGAGATATTGGAGCTCGCCGGAGACGACGATGGGTCGTGAGAGAAGCGGCGAGAAGCGCGCCTCGATGAACGGGGTGCTCGAGGGCACGGGACGCGCGAGACCGCGCAGAACTGAGTCGAGATCGGAGCCGTGGACGGTCGCGGCGCCAGGGTCGGTCGCGGTCGCGGCGGTCGCGACGCCCAGTGCGAGGGCACAGCAAGCGGCCGCCCCCGTCAGGCCGAGCGCGCCGGTGATCCGCCAGGCCGCGCGCGTCATGGATCGCCCTCGGCGGCGAGCTGGAACACGCCCCGCGCGATGAGCCGGTCCTCGTGCTCGATCTCGAAGTCGAGGCGGCGGTCATCGATGTGGAAGCTCACACGCGCTTCCTCCTCCGGCATGAGCGGCGAGGGGAACTTGGCATGCGCAAGACCCGCAACTCGCAGCGCACGTCCGAGCTGAGCCTCCGCCGCCTCGAGCAGCCGCTCGAGCATCAGGACCCCCGGGACGAGCGGTCTTCCGGGGAAGTGGCCCGCGAGCGCCGGATGGTCTTTCGCGACGCGGATACTCGCCGTGAAGCGCACGCTCATTCCGGCGCGCTCATTCCGCCGGCTCCGCACGAATCACCCGTCGCGGGGGGCGCGACTGGAACTCGATCACATTCGGGGCGATCGCAAGGAGCGCTCTCACGAATTCGAGGAAGCTATTCTGCGGCTGCTGCGGGAAGCGGGTCCGGCGGTAGGCGTACTCGAGAACGAAGAATCCGGCGGCGATGCCATACGCGGCGACGTTCGCAAACCAGGACCAGGCCGTCTGCGGAACCGTAAGGGGCGGGGTGAAGCCGAGCAGGATCAGCACGCCGTTCGGCACGGCACAGAGTGCGAGTGCGAGACCCGTGGCACCGAGTAGGCCGAAGAGCAGGGACCATGCAAATGTGAGACGGCGCGCGTAGCGGGCGATCGCCAGTTCGAGCGGTCGGTCCGGGGCGCCGTACAGGTGCCGAACGACGCGCTCGATGAGGGGCGTCCGTCCTGACGCCAGAGTGTGGCCGAACAGCCATGCCCCGAACACGTCGCCGAGCACCGGTGGCAAATAAAGTGAAAGCCATATCCAGCGCCTCGACGCCATGATCGCGAGCACCCCCACGATCGCA
>DASXNC010000507.1:0-4166 GCA_036495325.1 Steroidobacteraceae bacterium | reverse complement strand
GTCGTCCGTCGAGCGCTGCTCGTCCGAGAGCACGAAGCGCGCGCCCGCGGGCACGTCGCGCTCGGGCGCGAGTCGACGGACCGCGCGCACGAGGCGCTCGGGATTGCGACCCGTCGTGACGAGGAACCGGAGCGACTCGGGGAGCGCGGCGGCAAGCACGCCCGCCGCCAGGAGCGAGGCGGCCCCGCCGAACGTGAACAGGGACATCCACCCGAATCGGGGAATGAGCACGAGGCTGATTGGACCCCCGGCAAACACGCCGATTCCATAGCCGAGCATGATCAGCGTGACGGCAGTGGCGCGGTAGCGCTTCGGAACGTATTCCGTACCGAGCGCCCAGGTGAGGGGAATGGCCCCGCCGAGCGCAATGCCGCCGAAGAAGCGCAGCACCATGAAGGTGATGTAGTTCGACGCGAGCATGAGGGCGAGCGTCAGCGATCCGAAGGCGGCCGTCGCGATGATGAGTGCCGCCCGCCGTCCGATGCGATCACCCAGGAACCCGAAGAGAGCCGCGCCGAAGAGCAATCCCGCGGTAGCGGAGCTCGAGACGGTGCCGAGCATGACCTTGTCGAGATGGTAGGCCGGTCCGAGGTGTGGTGCGGCGTACGCGAAGACGTTCATGTCGTAGCCGTCGAAGAACGTCACGAGCCAGCAGACTAGGATGAGCTTTACGGCGTACCAGCCGAACGCGCGCGCCTCGATGAGCGCGGAAACGTCGATCACCGGTCCAGGAACGCTCGCCGAGGCGACATCGCTCGCGCCTGCCGCGTCACGGTGTTCGAGGGGGACGCCTGCTTTCATTTTCCCGCTGGCTCGACTAACGTTGTCCCCATGATGCCGGGCCGATCCAGAAAAATCACGATATGAGCGTCCCTTCGGCTGCGGCCTCCGCGAGTACGTGGAGCCGCGCCTCTCCCGCGTACCAGGTCGCGCTGGTCGCGATGCTCAGCGTCAATTTCGGCATCGTCTTCTTCGATCGCAACGCGCTCGGCTTCCTGATGCCGTTCGTGCAGCCGGACCTGCATCTGAGCAACACGCAGGTCGGCCTGCTCTCGAGTGCGCTGTCGCTCACCTGGGCGTTCGCCGCCTTCGGCATCGGTGTGGTCTCGGACAGGACCGGCAGCCGCAAGGGGCTCCTCCTCGCAACGACAGTGCTGTTCTCGGCCTGCTCGTTCCTCTCCGGCATCGCGGCGTCCTTTGCGGTGCTGCTTGGCGCACGGCTGCTGATGGGCGTCGCCGAGGGCGGCAACATGCCGATTGCCCAGTCGATCATCGCCTCGGAGGTGCGCCCGGAGCACCGGGGCATCGCGATGGGCGTGACGCAGAACTTCGGGTCGAATCTCCTCGGCTCCTTCGTCGCGCCGGTGGTGCTCGCGAATTTCGCGATGGCTCACGGCTGGCGACACGCCTTCTTCCTCGCCGGAGTCCCGGGACTCGTGATGGCGGCGCTGCTCTGGAAATTCCTCGATAGAGACGCGGGGGCGCCCCCCACCGCCTCGGCCGCAGCGGCAAAAGCGGGCGCTCCGCGGCAATCGCTGGGCGCCGCGCTCGCCGCGCTCGCGGATCGCAATGTCGTGCTCTGCGCGAGCATGGCCGTGTTCCTCGTCTCGTATCTGGTCGTCTGCTGGGCGTTCATGCCGCTCTATCTCGTGAATGTGCGCCACTACAGCGCCGGGACTGAGGGCTGGCTCATGGGCACGCTCGGGATCTCGGCGACGATCGGCTCGTTCGTGGTCTCCGGACTCTCCGATCGCATCGGACGCCGGCCGCTCATGATTCTCCTGCCGTTCCTCGGGGTCATCCTGCCGCTTGGGGCGATCTATTACATGGGCTCTGCGTGGGTGCTCGCGGCGATCTTCTTCTTCGGTTGGGCACTCACTGGCGTCTTCCCCCTTTTCATGGCCACGGTGCCTGCCGAGAGTGTGTCGCCGGCTTTGAGAGCGAGCGCTCTCGGGCTTTGCATGGGCACCGGCGAGCTGATCGGTGGGGTCTTCTCGCCGTCGCTGGCGGGCATCGCTGCGGATCACACCAGCCTCGCGGCGCCACTCTGGATCATGGTCGGTCTCGCAGTCGTCGGCGGCCTGCTCGCTCTCGGATTGCGAGAGACCGCGCCGCGCGTGCTCGCAAGCAGGGGCGCGGCGACTGACATCGTGAAGCGCTCGCCGGCCTGAGTCTCTACAAGCATTCGCCTCGCGCAGCCGCGCCGGAATATCATCCAACCATGCGAAGCTGGAACGTATTCGGCCCGCGCCCTCGCGGCGCAGGGCCTTCGGGGCAGCGCTCGGTCGATGCGCTTGCGTGTGCGGCGCTTGCGTGCGCCGCGATTGGGTTCGCGGCAGTCCGCTCCGCCGTAGCCGCAGGCGCGCCGGGCGATTCGCAGACGATCAGCCGACTCGAGAAGCAGGTCGCGGTGCTTGCCGCCGAGGCGGACCGCGTCGCGGACGCCGAAGCGGTGAAGAAGCTTCAGCGCGCGTACGGCTACTATCTCGACAAGGGCTACTGGGGCGAAGCGGCCGCGCTCTTCACGGACGATGCCACGATGGAAGTGGGTGTCGACGGCGTGTACGTCGGACGCGCGCGGATCCAGGAGCGGCTCATGCGGGAGGGTGGGGGCAACCCAGGTCCCGGGCTGCCCTACGGCCAGATGTACCACCGCATGCAGCTGCAGCCTGAGATCGATGTCGCGCCCGACGGGCGGACCGCGAAGGGGCGCTGGCGTGAGATCGCGCTGCTCGGCCACTATCACCACGATGCGGAGTGGGGTGCCGGCATCTACGAGAACGAATACGTCAAGCAGCACGGCGTTTGGAAGATCGCACGGCTCCACTACTATCCGAACTTCGTGGCGCCGTACGAGGGCGGGTGGGCGAAGCTCACTCCGGCCGGTCGGGACTGGAAGTCCGCCGTCGGCCGGTCCTTCCCCGCCGATCGGCCGCCTACGATCGTTTACGAGCCGTTCCCGGATCGGTTCACGCCGCCGTTCCACTACGACTCGACGAGCTCCCGTCGTGCACCGGGACTGCGCGACGCCACTCGCGAGACGCGGGACATCGGCGCGTCGGACGGAGCGGCTGCAGACCGCCTCGCGCGTGAGTTGGAGTCGGGCGGGGACTCCGACGCTGCATCTGCACGGGCGGCGATCGCCGGGACCGCGCACGCGCTCGCGCTCGTCGAATCGCACGAGACCATCGAGCGTCTGCAGGCCGCTTACGGCTATTACATCGACAAGGGGCTGTGGGATCGCGCCGCGGCGCTCTTCAGCACCGATGCGACGTATGAGTTCGGCCAGCGCGGGGTCTACGTCGGCCGGCCTCACATTCGCAGGGCGCTCGAGCTGATGGGCCCGAGGGGCCTCGAAGACGGTCAGCTCAATGATTACCCGATGCTCCAGCCGATCATCGATGTGGCCCCGGACAATCGGACTGCGAAGGCGCGCTGGCGCAGCGACGTCATGCTGGCCCGGGGCGGCAAGGGCGAATGGGGTGAGGGCGAGTACGAGAACGAGTACGTCAACGAGAACGGCGTGTGGCGGATCTCGAAGCTTCACTACTACGTCACGTTCTTCGCCGACTACGACACGGGCTGGGGAAGCGGGAACATTCCGCTCGACGGCCCGAGCAGGGAGATTCCACCCGATCGCCCCCCGACCGAGGTATATCAGTCGCTGCCCGGTGTGTACGTTCCGCCGTACCACTATTCCAATCCGGTCGCGACTGCGACGCCGAAACAGGCCGACGTGTCCCTCTCGGCCGATGCGCCGCTGAGTGACCCGGTGCGGCCGAGTGAAGCACTCGATGCCAGCATCCATGCGCTCTCGGGCGAGGTCGAGCGGCTCGCCGACCAATTTCAGATCGAGAAGATTCAGCGCTCGTACGGTTACTACGTGGACAAGGCGCAGTGGCCCGATGTGGCGCATCTGTTCGCGGCGAACGGCACTCACGAGATCGGCGGCCGCGGGGTCTTCATCGGACCGAAACGCGTGCTCGAGTATCTCGTGACCGGTCTCGGCCCGATCGGCATGTCGAGCCGGCCCGGTCAACTGCTCAACCACCAGCAGTTCCAGGGGATCGTCGATGTGGCGCCCGATGGAAAGAAGGCGTGGGGCCGCTGGACGGCGATCGTCATGGGTGGGACGGCAAACGGCACTGGCATCTGGGGCGACTGCT
>DASXNC010000506.1:0-12669 GCA_036495325.1 Steroidobacteraceae bacterium | reverse complement strand
TTCTCGTAGGGGTCCTGGACGAGCTCGGGTGGAATGGGGACGTTGCGCATGCCAAGCTCGTCGCCGTAGTACATCGTCGGCATCCCGCGCAATGTCAGGAGCAGCATCGCGGCGACTCGCGCCTGCGGCACACCGACCCGGGTCGCAATACGCGGCTTGTCGTGATTGCCGAGTACCCAGTTCGGCCACGCTCGGGCGGGAACGGCAGCTTCATACTGATCGATCATGCGTGCAATGCCCCGTGCGTCCCACACCGTCTCGATGAGCTGGAAGTTGAACGGCAGATGCGCGCCCCTCAGATCGGCGCCGTAATAGGCGACCAGGCGCTCGATCGGCAGATAGATCTCGCCGATCAGCACGCGCTCATCGTACTCGTCGACGATACGCCGCAGCTCCGCGACCACCTCGTGAATCTCGGGTCGATCGGCTGAGTACAGCATCACCTGCTGCGCATGCGGCGGCTCGCCGTGCCGGTACTCGGGGTTCGGCGGATTGTCACGAAACTGCGCGTCCTTGATCAGATGCCAGAGCACGTCGACCCGGAACCCGTCCACTCCGCGGTCGAGCCAGAAACGAAGCACGTCGTGCATCGCGGCGCGCACTCGGGGATTGCGCCAGTTGAGATCCGGCTGCGCTTCCAGAAAGGCATGGTAGTAATACTGGGCCGTACCCGGGTCGAGCCGCCAGGCGCTCCCCCCGAAGCTACTGAGCCAGTTGTTCGGAGGGCCACCATCGGAGGCCGGATCGCGCCAGATATACCAGTCCCGCCGGGGACTCGCGCGGGAGGCTCGCGATTCGAGGAACCACGGATGGCATTCCGAGGTGTGGTTCGGAACGAAATCGAGCACGAGCTTCAGGCCGCGGTGGTGCGCCTCGGCCAGCAACGCATCGAAATCCTCGAGGGTGCCGAAGACGGGATCGATGCTCGTGTAGTCCCCGACGTCATAGCCGAAGTCGGCCATAGGCGACGGATAGATCGGAGAGAGCCACAGGGCGTCGACGCCGAGCTCGCAGAGGTAATCAAGCCGCGAGGCTATACCGCGCAGATCGCCGATCCCGTCGCCGTTCGTATCCATGAACGAGCGTGGGTAGATGTGATACAGAACGCCGCGCCGCCACCAGGGGGCTGTCATCCGGGACGACCTCGCTGCCTTCGCGGAGAAACGGCGCATTGCCGTGCGAGTTCCGCACCGCATCAGGCTTCGCTGCGCTGCGCTGCGCGCAGCCGCCGTGCCCCCGCAAGCACTGCTCCCGCGGGCGCCAGCCTGCCGCGCGCATGGCCAGGGGCACGGAACTTGCGGAACCCCTCTCGGCCGACCGGTTCTTAGTACCAGCTACAGAGGTGGCCATGGGCAAGGTGATTCACGCCGCTTTTGGGGCGGAGCGTGAATGGGAGCAGACACGTTCGCGCACCGCCGACGGTCTCGTCGCGATCGGCAGCCTGTTCGGCGATGACGAGGAGTTGATGCGCGCGAAGGCGGACCGCGTCTACCGCCTGCTGCGCGAGATCGTGGAGGACGTGCCCTCGCTGCAGATCACGACGCGGCTGCCCGACAATCTCAGCGAGGAGCAGCTCGAGCAGATGACATCGGCGATCAAGGAGGCGGCTTTGAAAGGAATCGAGGTAGCTATGACCCACTCGGTGTGCATGCTGATGAGCTCGATATACGACCTCTGCACATCGAAGCTTCAGGATAACGCCTCATAGCACGGACGCTGCAATCGGCTGGCCCAGCTCCGCGAGTAGCGCATCCGCCCGGTATACATTGCGGAGGGCGGAAAGGATGATCGCGGTATCCACGGCCACCGCGCGGTTCTGATCCTCGTCGAACCAAAACGCCCCGGCGATCGAGTGGATGTTGCCGTCGAAGATCAAGCCGACGATCTCGCCGTGCGCATCGAGCACGGGACTGCCGGAGTTCCCGCCGACGATGTCGTTGTCGGTGCAGAAGTTGAACGGCGTGGCCTTATCGAGGCGGGCGCGCGCCGCGATCCAGCTCTCGGGCAGCCGGAACGGCTCGGCGCCCGTCGCGCGTTCGTACAGGCGCTCGAGACGTGTGAAGGGTGCGACGGGCTCGCCGCGCTCCGTCCAGCCGCGTACCGTGCCGTACGAAAGCCGCAGCGTGAAGTTCGCATCCGGGTACACGCTCGTGCCGAGCACGGCGAAACGCGCGTGCGCGAGGCGGGCCGCCGCGTCCCGCTCGGGTGCCTCGACCGTTTCCTCGTAGCGGTGCCTCTCCTCGCGTGCCTCGGGATCGACGAGCCGTGCGAGCTCGATCATCGTATCCCGTGACTCTGCGATGGCTCGTGGGCCGCCCTGCCACAGTGCCCGGCGCACCGCGGGGTCCGCGAGTTGCGATCCCGCAGTCAGCCGCGCGGCGAGCGCGTAGGGCGAGTCCGTGCCGAGCACGCGACGCACGATCGGATCGTCGGGCCCGAGCCATTCCTGCATGCGCGCGAGACCGAGCGAGAGCGTGATGCGCTCGAGCTCGGGATGCACCGGAACATGCGCCTCGAGCTGCTGCTCGAGCGCCGGCAGCCGCGAAGCCGTGTACTCGCGCAGCCGCGTCCGGTCCGGCTTCTCGCGCTCCGCTGCCGCGCGCACGAGCGCCCGCGCATATCGGTATAGCCGGCTGTCGAAGCCCGCTCCGCCCTCGATGAGGTCATATCGCAGGCTAAGCCTGCGCGAGGCGTACTCGGCGCGCTCGATGTCGGCCCAGGGATCGCCCGTCGCGCGTCGGAGCGCGGGTTGGGCGGCGATACGCTGCTCGAGCGCGGCCTCGTCGGCGCGCTTGCGTGCGAGCTGCGCATCATCATGCAGCGCGTCGAGCTCGATGCGGCGCACCTTCAAACGATTCTCGAGAAAGGTGAGCGGCGTCTCGATGAGGCGGCGCGCCGCCTCGCTCTCGAGTCCGAATTGAATATAGCGGCCGCGCAGCTCCGATGCTCGCAGCAGATAGGGCGGCAGCTCCGCATCCCGCTGCGTGATGAGCTGCGCGGTCGTGAGCTGGCGATCGGTCGAGCCCGGATGGCCCGAGACGAAGACCGGCTCGCCCGCCTTCGGGCCGGTGAAATCGATCGCGAGATGCTGGGGCGTCTGCGCCGGTTTCCCGTCCGCGTAAGCGCGCAGAAAGGCCATATCGAGGCACCAACGTGGAAACTCGAAGTTATCCGGATCGCCGCCGAATGCCGCAATGTCGTTTTCCGGCGCGAACACGAGCCGCAAGTCGTCGTAGCGCTTGTACTGGTACAGGTAGTAACGCCCACCCTCGTAGAGGTCGACCGCCTCGCATTTGAGAGACCCGGTGCGCGGGTTCGAGCGGCTCCCGGCCTCGCAGGCCTGCTCGAGCTCCGTCAGAGTCTGCCGCCTGCGCTCGTTAGCCGCCCGCGGATCGAGGCCGTGCATCGCCGCGAGCACCCGTGCGGTCACGTCCTCCATTGCGACCAGCACGTCGGCGTATTGCGCCCCGCAGCGCAGCTCGCGCGCGCGACCGGCAGCCAGATAGCCGCTGTCGACTAGATTCTGGTCGCGTGTCGAATGCTCCTCGAGGCACCCCTGTACGCAGTGATGGTTGGTGAGAATGAGTCCCTCCGCCGAGACGAAGGAGGCGCTGCAATCCGTGAGTCGAACCGTGGCAAGCCGCACGCGATCGAGCCACTGCGGGGTGATGTCGACGCCGTGCTTGCTCGCCACCGCCGCCGCCGGGAAGTCCTGAAACGTCCACATGCCTTCGTCCGCTCGCCCGCATGAGGCAGCCGTGGCGAGCGCCGCGAATGCGGCAAAGAGGAAGAGTCTCAAAGCTCCGCTCCCAGCAGCAGCAGCCGCGTGCCTTCCGGGGATTCGATGAGCGCGCTCGCCTCGGGATTGAGTTCCGCCGGCAGGCGGGTGAGCGGCTCGAGTCCCGCCGCGCTCAGTCGCGCCAGCCGCGTGGCAAGGGAGCTCTCCCCGGAGCCATCGGGCGTGAAGATCAGTGCGAAGCCGCCGAGGGGCCGCACGCGATGGACCACGAGATCCAGGTGATCACTCGTGAGCGCCAGATGCTCGAAGGGCCCTTCCCGCTCCTCGACCGCGACGAAGCCGAGCGGCTCCCAGAAGCGCTTTGCCGCCTCGAAATCCGTAGATTGCAAGGCGAGCGCGGCGAACTCGCCGCACAGCGACTGCTTCATCGTCTCGCTCGCGGGAGGCGAGTAGGTGCGCGCCTCGAGCACGCGGATCAGCTGCCCCGCCGGATCGCGCAGGCCAATCTCATGGAACTCCTCCGCGCCGGTGCGGCGGTACTCGAGCAGGTATCCGTCGCGCTCGAGCGTGGCGCCGAGGCTCGCCGCCTCCGGCCGTACCCAGGTGACGGACGTCTCGCGCGCCGGATTCTCGTGCAGTCCGAGGGCGATGCGCCCATCGGTGAGCACCCCGTACGGGTGCGACCAGGTATCCCCCGTCAGCAACTGGGTGAATCCCAGCCGCTCATAGAACTCGACGGAGCCGAGGATGTCCGGCGTCTGTAGGGTGAGCTCGTGGAAACGTCCGAGCGGAGCGCTCATGTCGCCGGGGCGTCACGTGCCGCTCCCGCGGGGCGGAACCCGATCTCCACCTGAGTCCATCCCTGGCAGTGCCGGGCGATGAGATCGGCAAGGAAGCGCGCGTGGTCCGGTCGCGCGTTGAGCGCCGGCACGTACTCGAAGCGGCGGCCGCCTGCGGCGAGAAAGCGGTGCCGATTCTCGATGTCGATCTCCTCGAGTGTCTCGAGACAATCGACCGGGAAGCCGGGACAGATCACGGTCACCTCATCGATGCCGCGCCCCGGAAGACCGGCGAGCACTTCGCTCGTGTAGGGCTGCAGCCATTTGTCGGGACCGACGCGGGACTGGAAGCTCACGCTCCACTCATCCTGCGAGAGCATCAGCTCGTCGGCGAGGAGTCGCGCGGTTTTCTGACATTTGCAGAAATACGGATCGCCCCGGTGGAAGTAGCTCTCGGGCACGCCATGGAACGAGACGAGCAGGTGGCGCGTGCGGCCGCGCGCATGCCAGTGCTGCGCTACGCTCGAGCGCAGCGCCTCGATGTAGCCCGGATAGTCGTGGTATTCGGCTATGAAGCGCAGCTCGGGGAGCCAACGCCACCCCGCGAGCTCCGTGCCCACCTGGTCGTACACTGACCCCGTCGAAGCACCACAATATTGCGGAAAGAGCGGCACGACGAGAATGCGCTGCGCTCCGGCCGCACGCAGGCGCGCGAGCGCCTCGGCGATCGTCGGGCGCGAGTAGAGCATGCCCAGCTCCAGGGTGAACGGCGCGAGCACCCGCTCGGCGAGCGTGCCCGTGAGTCTGCTCTTCAGCTCGCGCGAGAGCGCGGCAAGCGGTGAGCCATCGGCAGTCCAGATCCTCGCGTATTTGCGGGCCGAGCGGCGCGGGCGAGTCGTGAGGATTCCCGCATGGAGCAGCGGCAGCCAGAGCGCCCGCGGCAGCTCGATCACGCGGGGATCGGAGAGGAACGCGGCGAGGAAGCGCCTCACGTCCCGCACCGACGGCGAGTCGGGCGTGCCGGAGTTCGCGAGCAGCACACCGATGCGCTCGGCGCCATCGTGGCGAAATTCGGGCGAGCTCGAGTAGCGCATCTCAGGAAGTCCCCGCGCCGCCCATCTGCGTCCCTCCCATGCAGAGATATTTGATCTCCGTATAGTCGAGGATGCCGTATTTCGAGCCCTCGCGTCCGATTCCCGATTCCTTGACGCCGCCGAAGGGTGCGACTTCGGTCGAGATGAGACCCGTATTGATGCCGACGATGCCGTACTCGAGCGCCTCCCCGACGCGCCAAGTGCGGCCGAGGTCACGCGTGTAGAAGTAAGCGGCGAGACCGAACTCCGTGTCGTTGGCCATGCGCACCGCATCCGCCTCGCTGTCGAAACGGAAGAGCGGCGCGACCGGGCCGAAAGTCTCCTCTCGCGCCACCTTCATTTCAGGCGTCACGTGCGTGAGCACGGTCGGCTGGAAGAAGGTGCCACCGAGTGCGTGCCGCTGCCCGCCGCACGCGATGCGCGCGCCGTGCGCCAGGGCATCCGCGATGTGCTCCTCGACCTTTGAGACCGCTTGCGCATCGATGAGCGGGCCCTGGTCGGTTGCACCCTCGAGGCCGTTGCCGACGCGTAGCCTTGAGACGGCTGCGACGAGCTTCCCCGTGAAGGCCTCGTAGACCGATGACTGCACGAGCAGCCGGTTCGCACAGACGCACGTCTGGCCGGTGTTGCGGTACTTGCTCGCGATCGCGCCTTCGACCGCGGCCTCGAGGTCCGCGTCCTCGAATACGATGAACGGCGCGTTGCCCCCGAGCTCGAGGGAGACCTTCTTCAGCGTGCCTGCACACTGTGCCATGAGCTGCTTGCCGACCTCGGTCGAGCCGGTGAACGTGAGCTTGCGCACGATGGGGCTTCCGGTCATCTCCTCGCCGATCGCTCGGGCGCTTCCCGTGACGACATTGAATACGCCCGGCGGAACGCCCGCCCGGGCGGCGAGCTCCGCCATGGCGAGCGCGGAGTAGGGCGTCTGCGAGGCGGGCTTGCACACGACGGTGCAGCCGCTCGCAAGCGCGGGGCCGGCCTTGCGCGTGATCATCGCGGCCGGAAAGTTCCACGGCGTGATTGCCGCCACGACGCCGATCGGCTGGCGGATCGCGAGCAGGCGCTTGTCTGCCTGATGCGGGGGTATCACATCGCCGTAGAGGCGCTTGCCCTCCTCCGCGAACCACTCGATGAAGGAGGCGGCATAGGCGATCTCCCCGCTCGACTCCGCAAGCGGCTTGCCCTGCTCAGCGGTCATGAGCGCCGCCAGGTCGTCGCGATGCGCCATCATCAGATCGTGCCAGCGGCGCAGGACCGCCGCGCGCTCCTTCGCGGTTTTGCGGGCCCAGGCGGCAAATGCCCCGGCAGCAGCCTCGATCGCGCGGCGAGTCTCGGCAGCGCCGGCTCGCGGCACGGTCCCAATCAGCCGCCTTGTGGCGGGATTGACTACTTCGATAGTGGCACCGTCATCAGCATCCACCCAGCGCCCGCCGATGAAACAGTGCGTGCGCAGCAGTTCGCGATCCTTCAGAGGCAGCTCGCGCCCCGCGGCTGCCGGACGCTCCGACTCCATTGAGCGCACCACGGGCTCTCAGCCGGCTGTTTGGGAGCGCTGTTCGCTCGCGGCGCGCAGGTGCTGCGCGAAGAAGGCGAGCGAGCGTTCACGCGCGAGGGCGGCAGCCTGCGGGCTGTAACTCCCCCGCTGATCGCAGTTGAAGCCGTGGCCTGCGCCCTGGTAGATGTGGAATATTCCTTTCGGCACCGCCGCCTTGATCTTCTCGACGTCGGAGAGCGGGATGTGGGTGTCGAGCTCGCCGAAGTGGAACATGATCGGACATTTCGGCTTCTTCTCGAGCTCCTGAGTGATGCCGCCGCCGTAGTAGGCGACCGCGCATGCGACCGGCAGCTCGCACGCCGAGACGTAGCTCATGCCTCCGCCCCAGCAGTACCCGACCACGCCGACGCGGCCCGCATGCTTGACCACGGCGATCGCGGCTGAAAGATCGGCAAGGGTCTGCTCGCGCTTGAGCTGCTGCACATAACCGAAGCCTTCCTGCACGTCCTTCTGCTCGTAGCCGAGCTCGATCCCCCTGCGCACGCGATCGAACAGGCTCGGCGCGATCGCGACGTAACCCTCGGCCGCGTAGCCGTCCGTGACCGAACGGATGTGCGAGTTCACTCCGAAGATCTCCTGGATCACGACGACCGCGCCCCGCGGTGTGCCGGGGGGCGCCGCAAGCCAGGCGCGAAACTCGTGCCCATCGCGCGCCATGATGGTGGTGAATTCACTCATGGGAAGCTCTCCGAGTCGGGGGGACCGATACCTTCGCGCATCGCGCGGCGCTCCGCAACGGCGCGTCGCCTCAGATGGTGACGCAGCAGTTGCGTCCGGCGTCTTTCGCGCGGTAGAGCGCACGGTCGGCGCGATCGAAGATACTGTCGGGCGTGTCATCCGCTTGGAAGGTGGCGATTCCGCACGAGGCGGTCACCGTCACCGGCTTGCCGCGGAAATGGAAGCCGATCCGTTCGATGCCGACGCGGATCTTGTCGGCTGCGACGAGGGCCTGTTCGGACGACGTGCCGACGAGGATCATCACGAACTCCTCACCACCGTATCGCGCGACGAAATCCGTGCCGCGAACGTGCCGCGCGAGGTGCTGAGCGACGACGCGCAGCACTTTGTCGCCCGCCCGATGACCGTACGCGTCGTTGACCGCTTTGAAACGGTCGATGTCCCACGCGAGGATGCTGATTGCGACGCCGCTTCTCTGCCAGCGCAGGTACTCGTGCTCGATGCGCTCGTCGTAGGCGGCGCGGTTCGGGATGCCGGTGAGGGAATCGATGATCGCGAGGCGCTGCTCTTCCTCGAGGCTACGCTGCAGGTTACGGCTGTCGCGCTCGAGCTCGGCAATGCGGATTCGCATCTTCCCGGTCCGGTCGATCTGGCTTGCGAAGCGTTGCTCCTCGCGGGCGCGGAAGTCCTCGAGATGAGTATGAATCGCCTCGAGCCGCACGCGCACCCGGCCGCGAAGCGCCCCGAGATCGACCGCACGCTGAACGTCGGTGTGCAGCTCGTGCACCTCATCCAGCACCAGCAAGTTGAGCTGCTGCGTGCTGTCCTGCGCGCTCTGCCGTTCCGAGGCCTCGCCCGCGAGATAGCCCGAGACCTCCTCGAGTCGCGCGTCGATCTGGCGGAGCAGCTCCTCGATCTCGAGCTTCTCCCGCTGCAGCCTGCTGTGTTGATCGCCGATGAGGCGGGCGACGCGATCGAGCCCGTCGGCGAGCTCATCGGAGGTGATGCCGGCCCCTCGTTCGTGCAGCTCGGCGAGCGCCGGCTTGAGCTCGGGCAGCAGCGCGAGCCTGTCGAGCATGGCGACAATCACGGTGTCGACCTGTGCGTTCCGCGCCTCGATCGCCGGCGACACCGCGTTCGTGCGCTCCGCCGCGGGCGGTGGGCTTTGGTCGAGCGCCGCAACGGCACGTGAGAGTGGCTCGAGGCACGCCTCGATCTCGTGCGGATCCGGCTCGCGCCGCAATAGATCGGAGAGCACCTTGAGCTCTGCATCGAGCCCGGCGCTCCGTCCGCGCGCGGCGAGACACAATCGCCCGACCGTGAGCCGCAACACGCTCTCGAGCTTGGCCACTCGAGCCTCGCTCGCCTCCAAGCGCTCGAGCGCGTCGAGGTATTTGCTGCGCAGCTCCGGGTCCGGCTTGTTCATTCTCAGCGCTCGATGATCGCGGTGACGCCCATGCCCCCTGCGGTACACACCGAGATCAGACCGCGCTTCGCACCGCGATCCTCGGCGAGCAGCTTCGCGAGGGTCGCGGCGATGCGCGTACCCGTCGCCGCAAACGGATGGCCGACCGCGACGCTGCCGCCCTTCACGTTGAGTCTCTTACGGTCGATCCGGCCGAGCGGCGCGGAAAGCCCGAGCACGTCGCGGCAGTACTCGGGCGACTCCCAGGCCGCGAGCGTGCACAGCACCTGCCCCGCGAACGCCTCGTGTATCTCGTAATAGTCGAAGTCCTGCAGCGCGAGCCCCGCGTCCTTGAGCATCGCCGGCACGGCGTAAGCTGGGGCCATGAGCAGCCCCTCCTTGCCGCTCGCGAAATCGACCGCCCAGGCCTTGCCGTACGCAAGGTGGGCGAGCACGGGCAGGTTGCGCCTCGAAGCCCACTCATCGCTGGCGAGGAGCACGGCGCTCGCGCCGTCGGTGAGGGGGCTGCTGTTGCCGGCCGTGAGCGTGCCCGCGCTGCTCGGATCGAACGAGGCCTTCAGCTTCGCGAGCTTCTCGAGAGAGGTGTCGGCACGGATGTTGTTGTCGGCTGCGAGACCGCGATAGGGCGTTACGAGATCCGAATAGAAGCCCTCGCGCCAGGCGGCCGCCGCGTTCATGTGGCTCTCGTAGGCAAGCTCGTCCTGCGCCTCGCGCGAGATCTTCCAGCGCTTGACCATGAGCTCGGTGCTCTGGCCCATGCTGAGCCCCGTGCGCGGCTCGACGACGCCGAGCATGACCGGACGGAAGTGGCGCGGCCGCAGGCCGAAGAATGGCTTCGCGCGCTGCCAGAGCGAGCGGCCGAGGTAGCTCTTGACGAGCAGCTGCTGGTAGGACTTCGGGTAGACGATCGGCGGATCGCTGATCGAGTCGACGCCGCCCGCAATACCGGCATCGATCTGACCGAGCGCGATCTTGTTTCCGATCAGGATGGCGGCCTCGAGGCTCGTGCCGCACGCGCGCTGCACATCGAGGCCCGGAGTCTGCGGGTCGAGGCCCGAGGAGAGTACGCATTCGCGGACGAGGTTGTAGTCGCGCGAGTGCTTGATGACGGCGCCCGCGATCACATCCCCGAGGCGCGCACCCTCGAGCCCGAAGCGCTGAACCAGGCCGCGAAAATTCTCCGCGAGCATCTCCTGATTGCCGACGCTCGCGTAAGCGCCGTACGCGCGGGCGAACGGCAGGCGTACGCCCCCGACGATCGCAACGCGCTTGACCGCAGTGCCGACCAGCATCTTCAACACCTCCCGAGCAACCGTTCCCTGGAGCGCTTGATTGGGGCCTCCGGGCGTGAATTCTATGCTTTAACTGGGCGCCAAGCGCGACCGCGGGCTCAAGCGCGAGCGGCGCGCGACGACGGTCTCGAGCGGGTGCTGTGCGGGTGCTGTGCGGTGCTGTGCGCGAGAACTCGAACGGCCGCCGCGACTCAAATCGATAATGAACGCACTGCGCCTCGAAATTCGTGAGTCCTGCGCGGCCCGTCGAGCGTTAAACTACGTGGGTCGAAAGTGTGCGGTAGAGCTCGACTCCTGAGGTCTGCATGCGCGTAGCCGTGATCATTCCTACCCTCGACGACGATGCGGCTCTGCAACGGCTGATCTCGCGGCTCGGACATCTCGATTCGACGCCGGACGAGGTACTCGTCGTCGACGGCGCGGCGAGCAAGACCTGCGAGGCGGTGTGCAGAGGAACCGGCGCGTTTTGGCTGCCCGCGCATCCGAGCCGTGGCGGTCAGCTCGCGCTTGGCGCCGCGCGCGCTCCGGCGGAAGTGCTCTGGTTTCTCCGCGCCGACTGTGAGCCGCATGCCGCGTCGATTGCGGCCATCCGCGGCAGCGTCGAAGCGGGAGCCAGGGGCGGGTACTTCCGCTTCCGCTTCGGCGGTGCGCCGAACCGCACGAAGCGCTTCCTCGAGCGCTGTATCGCATTCCGATCGCGCTGGGGCCAGGTCTACGGCGACCAGGGGCTCTACGTGACGCGCTCCGCCTACGAGGCGACGCCCGGGTTCACGGTACAACCGCTTTTCGAGCAGGTCGCGCTGGTTCACGCGCTCAAGCGCACCGGGCACTTCGCGGCGCTTCAGCTGCCCATCACGGTCTCACCGCGCCGCTGGGAGCGCGACGGCTTTCTGCGCCGCACGCTCGCCAACCGGATGCTTGCGCTCGCATTTCTGTGCGGCGCATCCCCTGCCCGTCTCGCGCGCTGGTACGGCGGGCGTCTGCGCCCCGCACCGGCCGGCTACGGCAGCCGGAGCGGCCGCCGAACGAGGTCAGGCGGGCACGAGGCCCATAAGGGCTGACCGATCCCGTGGCGATCTGCCGGTTTGATTCACCGCGTTGAGCGGAACGCTCGGCGCTGCTGCCGACCGATCCTGCCAATTGTGCCCATCCGCGTACCTGGATATAATTCCAGTAGGCAGTCGCGGTAAGCGCGAACCGACCAAGGCCCGCGAGGGCCAGATCGTGCAACTGCCTCCGGGATGGCAAGATGCCGGAATGCAATGCAGGATCATGGCCGGACGCTAAGGCCGACAACAACGAGACCCCCATGAGCAGCGCGCGCAGCCCGTCGCCCGACCCATATTGCTCGCCCCAGAGCACGCCACCGCGCGCGACCATCCGGCGTCGGGCGAGGTGACGCTTGCCGCGGCCGGGCATCGACCGCGCCTTCGAGAGGCGGCTCTCGGCGCTCGTCAATTGCGGCGAGCCCGCCGTGCTTCAGGGTGGACGCAAGGGGGTCGAGAAGGAGTCGCTGCGCGTGACACCCGACGGCCGAGTCGCCCAGACTCGGCACCCCGAGGCGCTCGGCTCCGCGCTCACGAGCGAACACATCACGACCGACTTCTCTGAGGCGCTGATCGAGCTCGTCACGCCACCGTTCACAGCGAGTTGGGAGCTCACGCAGTATTTGCTCGACCTGCACCAGTTCGTCTACCGCCACCTCGGCGACGAGCTGCTGTGGGCGACGAGCATGCCGTGCTTTATCGAGCGCGAGGAGGACATTCCGATCGCGCGGTACGGGGCGTCCAATGTCGCGCGCATGAAGTCCGTCTACCGCGAGGGCCTCGCGGTGAGATACGGCCGGATGATGCAGGCGATCTCCGGCGTCCATTTCAATTATTCGTTTCCGGAGCGCCTCTGGGAGGTCTACGCGGCGAGCCGTGAATCGCGCGCGCCCCGGCGCGATTTTGTCTCGGCGAGCTACTTCGATCTGCTGCGCAACTATCGCCGCTATGGCTGGATCGTGCTTTACCTGTTCGGGGTCTCGCCGGTCCTCTGCAGCTCGTTCCTGCGCGGCCGGGAGGAGAGTCTTCCGGAGCTCGTGCCGGGGACGCTCTACGAGCC
>DASXNC010000505.1:0-8665 GCA_036495325.1 Steroidobacteraceae bacterium | reverse complement strand
GATGGCCGCCGGTTTGACCCTTTCGGCTCCCGTGAGTAGAATTCGCGGCCTTTCGCGCGCGGGGCGCCACCGCGCCTCGAATTTTCCTGGGGTTCACATCATGTACGCGGTTATCGCCACCGGCGGCAAGCAGTATCGGGTCACCAAGGATGCGGTGCTGCGCGTCGAGAAGCTCGATGCGGAGCCGGGCTCCACGATCGAGTTCGGCGAGGTGCTCCTCGTCGGGGAGGGCGCTGAGGTCAAGCTCGGTAAGCCCCGGATCGACGGGAGCAAGGTGCTCGCGACAGTCGTGCGCCACGGCAAGGGCGCGAAGGTCTCGATCGTGAAATTCCGGCGCCGGAAGCACTATCTCCGGCGCAAGGGTCATCGGCAGCCGTTCACGGAAGTGCGGGTGACCGACATTACCGCCGGCTGACGGAGGCATCGACACACATGGCACATAAAAAGGCGGGCGGCAGCACCAAGAACGGCCGCGACTCCCATTCCAAGCGCCTCGGCGTCAAGCGCTTCGGCGGCGAGCGGGTGCTGGCGGGCAACATCATCGTACGCCAGCGTGGCACCACGGTGCGGGCGGGCCAGAACGTCGGGATCGGTACGGATCACACCCTTTTCGCGAAGGTGACCGGCCGCGTCGAGTTCAAGCGCAAGGGCCCCGAGCAGCGGCTGCACGTGAACATCCTGCCGGACCTCGCCGAGAGCGCTTAAGCCTGCACGGGCGCCGGCGGCGCGCGGCGCGCGTGCGCATCGCCCATGAGATTCGTCGACGAAGCGCGAATCAAGGTCCAGGCAGGCCACGGCGGGCGTGGCAGCGTCAGTTTCCGTCGCGAGAAGTTCGTTCCTTTCGGCGGGCCCGACGGTGGTGATGGCGGGCACGGCGGGAGCGTCTACCTGCGGGCCATCGAGGGCATAAACACCCTCGCGGATTTCCGGGTCGAGCGCACTTACAAGGCCGCAGCCGGGCAACCCGGCGGCGGGCGTGACTGCACGGGCGCGGCGGGGGGCGACCTCACCATTACGGTACCGGTGGGTACGGTGATCCGCGACATCGACACGGGCGAGCAGCTCGGGGATCTGACCGCGGTCGGTGCGGAACTGCTCGTTGCGCAGGGCGGCAAAGGCGGATGGGGCAACGCCCGGTTCAAGTCGAGCACCAATCGCGCACCCCGCCAGTTCGGACCGGGTTTGCCGGGCGAAAAACGCCACCTGGAGCTCGAGCTCAAGGTCATCGCCGACGTGGGGTTGCTCGGACTGCCGAATGCGGGCAAGTCCACCCTGATCCGGGCGGTCTCAGCGGCCCGTCCGAAAGTGGCCGACTACCCCTTCACGACCCTCTATCCGAATCTGGGTGTGGTCGCCGTGGGCGAGCATCGCAGTTTCGTCATGGCCGACATTCCGGGGCTCATCGAGGGGGCAGCCGAGGGCGCGGGGCTCGGCATTCGCTTCCTCAAGCACCTGCAGCGCACCAGGCTCCTGCTGCATCTCGTCGACATCGCACCGCCCGATCCCGAATCCGACCCGGTGAGGGATGCGCGAGCGATCATCTCCGAGCTCAAGAAATTCAGCCGCGAGCTTGCGGGCCGGCCGCGCTGGCTCGTCCTCAATAAGCGGGATCTGTTGCCTCCGGAGGACGCCGAGCGCCGCGCGCAGGAAATCGTGCGCAGGCTTCGCTATCGCGGTCCGCGCTTTCTGATCTCGGGGGCGACGGGGCAGGGTACGCGCGAGCTCGCGGAGGCGGTGATGCGCTTCCTCGAGGTCAGCTCATCGCGCGGACGCGCGCGGCGAGGCGGCTCTTATGACGCGCCGCCTTATTCCGGTGAACGATCTGCTTGTTGACGAGCGTGTCGATCAGGGGCACGGCCGCCCGGTAGCTCGCCTCGGCGGCCTGCTTGTTGCCCGCGGCCACGGCCGAACTCACCTCCCGGATCGCGCTGCGCATGCGCGAGCGGAGCGCGACGTTGCGCGCGCGATGCTTCTCGGCTTGGCGGGCCGCTTTTTCGGCCGACTTGATATTCGCCACGAACGACTCCGGCGGATAGGCTGTTGAAAAGGCGCGGTAGTTTGCGTAGCGGTCGGCAGGTTGTCAACGGCACGAGCCGCACGAGCCCGGACTCCCTATACTTTCCGTTTTGGGCGGCGCGCCGGGCAGTTCTGGCTAAGGGCTCATGAAGCTCATTCGGGGACTTCGGAATCTGCGCGACAGCCATCGAGGGAGCGTCGTCACGGTCGGCACGTTCGACGGCATTCACCTCGGCCATCGGGCGCTCATCGAGCGAGCGGTGGAGCACGGGCGGCGGCTCTCGCGGCCGACGATGATGCTCACGTTCGAGCCGATGCCGCGCGAGCACTTGGTGCCGGCCGATCCGCCGCCGCGGCTCACGTCCTGCCGCGAGCGGCTGAGGCTCCTCGCGGACACGCGTCTCGATTATGTGTGGCTGCTGCGCTTCTGCGAGAGCGTGCGGAGCCTCCCGAGCGAGGGGTTCGCGCGGCTGCTGTTCGAGGATTTGCAGGCGCCGGTCGTTGTGGTCGGCCACGACTTTCGTTTCGGGCGCAATGGCGAGGCGACCGCCGCTATGCTCAAGGATGCGGGCGCGGGTCGTGGCGCACTGGTCGATGTGGTGCCACCGGTTACGATCGACGGTGTGCGCGTGAGCAGCAGCCGGATTCGCGATGCACTGGCTCGCGGGGACCTGGTGCAGGCGGAGCGGTGGCTCGGCCGGCCCTATCGCATGAGCGGCCGGGTGGTCGAGGGCCAACGGCTCGGGCGGCAGCTCGGATTCGCGACGGCGAATTTGCGTCTCGAGCGGCGCCGGCCGGCGCTCGAGGGCATCTTCGCGGTGCGTGTGCGCGGCCCGCAGCTCGCCGATTGGCCCGGCGTCGCGAGTCTCGGCACTCGTCCGACGGTCGACGGCAGTGAGCCGCTGCTCGAGGCGCACCTGTTCGATTACGAAGGAGACCTGTACGGCCGCGAGATCGAAGTGGAGTTCGTCGAGAAGCTGCGCGAGGAGGAGCGATTCGATTCCCTCGATGCGCTCGTCGAGCAGATGCGCCGCGATGCCGCCGCGGCACGTGCGATTTTGAAGCGAGAAGCGAGTTCCAGTGCCTGATCACAAATATACGATCAATCTGCCGCAGACCGACTTTCCGATGAAGGCGGATCTCGCGCGGCGCGAGCCAGCCCAGCTCGAGGCCTGGGAGACGGCTGACCTTTACGGGAAGATCCGCGCCGCGAGCCGCGGCCGCCCGCGCTTTTTCCTGCACGACGGTCCTCCGTACGCAAACGGCGCCATTCACACCGGCCACGCAATTAACAAGGTCCTGAAGGACATCATCGTCAAGGCGCGCACGCTCGATGGGTTCGACGCGCCCTATGTCCCGGGGTGGGACTGTCACGGGTTGCCGATCGAGCAGCAGATCGAGAAGAAGTATGGCCGCCCCGGACAGAAGCTCGATGCGGAGGCATTCCGCGCCGCCTGCCGCCGCTTCGCGGCCGAGCAGATCGAGCTGCAGAAAGAGGGTTTCAAAAGGCTCGGCATCTTCGGTGATTGGGAACATCCGTACATCACGATGGACCCGCGCTATGAGGCGCAGCAGGTGCGCGCCCTCGGACGGATCATGCGTGGAGGCCACGTTTACCGCGGCGTGAAGCCGGTGCACTGGTGCACGGAATGCCGCTCGGCGCTTGCCGAAGCGGAGGTCGAGTACGAGGAGCGCACCTCCCCGGCCGTCGATGTTGCGTTCCCCGTGGTCGACTTGCGCGATCTGGAGCGCCGCATCGGGCTCGGCGAGGGAGCCCTTACCGCGCAGATCGATCTGATGATCTGGACCACGACGCCCTGGACGCTGCCCGCCAACCAGGCGGTCGCCGTTCGCGATGAGTTTCGATACGTCCTCGTCGAGGCCGAGCCGGTTGCGGTCGAGAGCGTCGAGGGGCAGGGCGGCAGAGTGCGCCGTTTGATTCTCGCCGCGGAGCTCGCGCCGGCGTGCCTCAATCGCTACGGAATGCGAGCTCGCCGCATCCTCGCGGAATTCGACGGGCGCGCGATCGAGGGTCTGCGCGTAGCCCACCCGTTTCAAGATCGGACAGTTCCCGTAGTTCTCGGCGAGCACGTGACGCTCGATGCCGGCACCGGTGCGGTCCATACGGCTCCCGGGCACGGTCAAGAGGACTTCGAGGTCGGGCAGCGCTACGGCCTGCCCGTCACGAACCCCGTCGGAGGCGATGGGCGATTCCTCGCGGATATACCGCTGGTCGCGGGGTTGAAGGTCGACGATGCGAACGGCGTGATCGTTCAAGCGTTGCGCGATGCCGGCCTTCTGCTGCACTTCGAGCCGGTCCGGCACAGCTATCCGCACTGCTGGCGGCACAAGACCCCGTTGCTCTTCAGGGCTACGCCGCAGTGGTTCATCAGCATGGGGGCGCGGGGCCTGCGAGAGCACGCGCTGCGCGACATCAAAACCGTGCGCTGGACGCCTGCGTGGGGCGAGCAGCGGATCAGCGGGATGATCGAGAGCCGCCCCGATTGGTGCATCTCTCGGCAGCGCACGTGGGGGGTGCCGATCACGCTGTTCGTGCACGAGGAGACGTACGAGCCGCACCCGCGCTCGCTCGAGCTGTTCGATGTGATAGCGGCGCGCATCGAGCGCGAAGGGATCGAGGCGTGGTTCCGCCTGGATCCCGCCGAGCTCATCGGCGCGGATGCATCGAAGTACCGCAAGCTCACCGACGTAATGGACGTGTGGGCGGACTCGGGCCTCTCGTTCGAGTTCGTGAGCACGTTCTGGCCCGAACTTGCGATGCCGGCTGACCTGTACCTCGAAGGCTCCGATCAGCATCGCGGCTGGTTCCACAGCTCGCTGCTCATGTCCGAGGCGCTCTACGAGCGCGCGCCGTACCGGGGCGTTCTCACCCACGGGTTCACCGTGGACGAGTCGGGGCGCAAAATGTCGAAATCCCTCGGCAACGTCGTCGCGCCGCAGAAGATCTTCAATACGCTCGGAGCGGATGTGCTGCGGCTGTGGATCGCCTCGACCGATTACGCCAACGAGATGAGCGTGTCGGAGGCGCTGATTCAGCGGGCCGCCGAGTCCTACCGCAAGCTTCGCAACACCGCGCGCTTTTTGCTCGGCAATCTTCACGGCTTCGAGCCGGAGCGCGACGCCGTGCATCCGGCCGAGCTGATTGCACTCGACCGCTGGGTGATCGCCCGCGCGCGCGCCCTGCAGTCGGAGCTCATCGAGGCGTACCGCGACTACGCGTTCCACCTCGTCTATCACAAAGTGCACAATTTCTGCATCGTCGACCTGAGCGCTTTCTACCTGGATGTCGTTCGGGACCGGCTCTACACGACGCAGCCGCGAAGCCTCGCGCGCCGCTCGGCCCAGACCGCGCTCTATCACATCACGGAAAGCATGGTGCGCTGGTTCGCGCCGATCCTGTCGTTCACGGCCGAGGAGATCTGGCGCGCTATTCCGGGCCAGCGTGGTGAGTCGGTGTTCCTCGCAACCTGGCACGAGACTCCGGAGGTCGCCGTCCACGATATCAACTGGCCGGCGCTCCTTGGGCTGCGCGGCGATGTGCTCAAGGAGCTCGAGAAGCTGCGCGACGCGGGCGCGATCGGTGCACCGCTCGATGCGGAAGTAGACGTGTATTGCGTGCCCGCGGAGTTCGAGCGCTTCAATGCGCTCGGAGATGAGCTGCGGTTCTTTCTGATCACTTCGGCGGCGCGGATGCACCGCGTCTCGGCGCCTCCGGAGGGAGCCGTGCAGGCCGCCGCCGCCGCGCGGGAGGGTGTCTGGATCGCCGTGAAGCCCACCGAGGCTGCCAAATGCGTGCGCTGCTGGCACCGGCTGCCTGATGTCGGCTCGCACCCGGAGCACCCGGAGCTTTGCGCGCGCTGCGTCGCAAATGTCGCCGGCTCCGGCGAGCGCAGGAGATTTGCTTGACGATCGAGAAGACCTTCGACAATGGTCAGTTGAATGCCGAGACGAGCTCGGACGGCGAGCACCCGGGCGAGGGCTCGAGTGGCGCTGAGCCGGGCGAGGCGACAACAGTGGTGATTGCCGAGCACGGCGCGCGCATCGCGCGCGGCTGGCGCTGGCTTCCCATCGCGCTCCTCGTCATCGCACTCGATCAGCTGACGAAAAACTGGATCGTGCACCACTTCGCATACGGCTCGCGGCTCGTGCTGCTGCCCGTCTTCGAAATCACGCTGCGCTACAACCGCGGTGCCGCCTTCAGCATGCTGGCAGATGCCTCGGGCTGGCAGCGCTGGCTGTTCACCGGGCTCGCGATCGCAGTCGCGATCGGCATCATCGCCTGGTTGAGGCGCCTCGATGCGCGCCGGCAGTGGCTGCTCGCGATCAGCCTCTCGCTCATCCTCGCAGGGGCGCTCGGGAATCTCATCGACCGCATGAGGTTGGGGCATGTCATCGATTTCATCGTCGTCCACTGGAAGGATGCCTATTTCCCGGCGTTTAATATCGCCGACTCGGCGATCACCGTCGGCGCGATACTGCTGCTTCTCGATGCCTGGGTCGGGGGACGCACGAGTGCATCCGGTCAATGAGCGCCGAGGCCTCACCGCGCGCCCGCGTACGTCGGTGCGAGAATCGCCTTAAGGAGTTGTGCTGATGCAGATTCTTCTTGCCAATCCGCGTGGGTTCTGCGCCGGCGTCGATCGCGCGATCGACATCGTCGAACGCGCGCTCGATCTTTTCGGCGCGCCGATCTACGTGCGGCACGAGGTGGTGCACAACCGCTACGTCGTCGATCGGTTGCGGGGCCTCGGGGCCGTGTTCGTGGAGGAACTCGGGGAGGTGCCGGACGGTGCGACCGTCATCTTCTCCGCCCACGGGGTGCCGAGTGCCGTCGAGCGTAACGCGCACGAGCGCGGGCTCACCGTGTTCGATGCGACGTGTCCCCTGGTGACGAAGGTACACATGGAAGTGCAGCGATACGCGCGGGAGGGGCTTGACGTGATCCTCATCGGTCATGCCGGACACCCGGAAGTGGAGGGCACGCTGGGTCGGTTCGATACCTCCTTCGGCGGGCGGATGTATCTCGTACAGAGCGCCGCCGAAGCGGCGCAGCTCGAGGTGAGGGATCCCGCGCGGCTCGCATTTGTCACCCAGACCACGCTCTCGATGGACGATACGGCCGAAATCGTCGAAGTGCTGCGCTCGCGCTTCGAGGGGCTTGCCACCCCGCGTAAGGAGGACATCTGCTACGCCACGCAAAATCGGCAGGACGCGGTGAAGAAGCTGCTCGAGGCCTGCGAGACGCTCATCGTCGTCGGCTCGAAGACGAGCTCGAACTCCAACCGGCTCCGCGAGCTCGCAGAGCGCAGCGGCGTACCGGGCTACCTCGTGGATGGCCCCGATGAGATGCATCGGGAATGGGTCGAAGGCAAACGGACGGTCGGTGTCACCGCGGGTGCATCGGCCCCCGAAGTGCTCGTGCAGCAGGTCATCGAGCGGCTGCGCGAGTGGGGCGGCGTGGCGGCCCAGGAGGTCGTCGGCCGTGAGGAGCGGGTAACGTTCGCGTTGCCTCGCGAGCTGCGCCGCCGTCTGGCCGCCGAGTCGAAAGAGCCGGACGCCGCCGGCTGAGCGCGATCGCGGGCCCTTCCGACCAGAGGCCCATTTCGGCCGCGACCACGGCGCGGTTATAATGAACGATTATGGACGACCCATCCTCGACCTTGGACCCGGCGGCGCTCTGCGCGCAGCGGCTCGCCGACTTCGGTATCCGGCCGACCGCTCAGCGGCTGCAGATCGCCGCGCTCCTGCTCGCATCGCCCCAGCATCTGTCGGCCGAGCAAATCCTGGCGAGCCTGCGCTCAACAGGCGCACGAGTCTCGAAGGCGACCGTCTACAACACGCTGAACCTCTTCGCCGCTCGAGGGCTGATCCGACAGCTGAGCGTTGACGGCGCCCGTGCTTGGTTCGATTCGAACGTTGCCGCCCACTACCACTTCCACGACCTCGACAGCGGCCATCTGATCGACGTCCCCGTGCCGGATGTCGAGTTCAGCCGCCTGCCGCCGCCACCGCCCGGCATGGAGATGGCCGGCATCGATCTCGTGATCCGCCTCAGGAAGAAACCGGCGGATACCGCCGGCGAGTGATCCTCCTGTAGAATTCGCGCCCTCGCGCAAGGCGGGGCGGTGCCGGCTTAGCTCAGCTGGTAGAGCACATCATTCGTAATGATGGGGTCGTAGGTTCGATTCCTACAGCCGGCACCAGTGAAGTGAGGAGCGTCAAGAATGATGGCCGTTCTCGACGACACACACGAATCCTCGACGTTGGGAAGGCGCGTTTCGATTTCGCTTTGCGCGTGGTTAGCGCTCGCGATCTCGACTGGTTGCCTCGCAGCGGCTCCGCCGCGTGCAGGCGAACCCATTCAACTCGCTCAGACCGATCAACCCGACCAGCCGCCAGCCGACCAGCCACCTGCCGAGCAGGCCCCGCCTGACCAGGGCAGTCCCGCCGACCAGCCCCCTCCGGGTCCCGACGAGGCCCCACCTGCTTATGCGCCGCAGACGCCGGAGCAGTTGCAGCAACTCGTTGCACCCATCGCGCTCTATCCGGACCCGCTCGTCGCGCAACTCCTCACAGCGGCGACGTTTCCCGAGCAGGTCGTCGAGGCGGACCGATGGCTTCAGGGCAA
>DASXNC010000504.1:0-6153 GCA_036495325.1 Steroidobacteraceae bacterium | reverse complement strand
ATGCGCGAGCGATCAGCCGCCGGCTCGGGCGCTTCCGATATGCTCTCCGGCGTAGCTGGGCCGCTGAAGCTCTGTGGAGTGGAGCTGCACTCGCGGCTGCTCCTTGGCACTTCCCGCTATCCCTCGCCGGCGATTCTGACGGAGGCAATCAGAGCGTCCGGCGCGGAAGTCGTGACCGTCTCGCTGCGGCGTGAGTCGAGCGGGGAGCGCGCAGGGCAGGGATTCTGGTCGATCATTCGCGGGCTCGGCGTACGCGTGCTGCCGAACACGGCCGGCTGCCATTCGGTCAAAGAGGCGGTCACCACGGCGCAGATGGCGCGCGAGGTCTTCGGAACGAGCTGGGTGAAGCTCGAAGTGATCGGCGACGACGATACGCTTCAGCCGGATGTGTTCGGTCTCGTCGAGGCGGCGCGGATACTGGCCGGAGAGGGCTTCGAGGTGTTTCCGTACACCACGGAGGATCTCATCGTCGCAGACCGCCTGCTCGATGCGGGATGCCGCGTGCTGATGCCCTGGGGAGCCCCGATCGGCTCGGGGCGCGGCCTCAACAACCTCTTCGGATTGAAGGTACTGCGCGCCCGCTTCCCCGAAGTGCCGCTCATCATCGATGCGGGGCTCGGCGTGCCTTCGCACGCCGCGCAGGCGCTCGAGCTCGGCTTCGATGCGGTCCTGATCAACACGGCGGTGGCCGAGGCGGCGCATCCCGCGCAGATGGCGGCGGCTTTCGCACGAGCCGTCGAGGCCGGTTATGCCGCGCGGCTTGCAGGCCCGATGGAGCCGCGCGATATGGCCGTGCCTTCGACGCCTGTGGTCGGCAAGGCATTTCTCGGCTGACGCATGGACCTCGGGCGCGCCATGAGCCTGCCTCGCGTGTACCCGATCGTCGAGAGCGCCGCCTGGGTGGAGCGCTTGCTGCCCGTCGGGGTACGGCTGGTGCAGCTGCGCGTGAAGGATCGGCCGCCCGAGGAGGTGCGCCGGGAAGTGCGCGTGGCCCGATCGCTCTGCTCGCGATGGAACGCGCAGCTCATCGTGAACGATTATTGGCAGGCCGCGCTCGATGAGAATTGCGATTTCGTGCATCTGGGCCAGGGCGATCTCGATGCAGCGGACGTGCCGGCTCTCAGGCGGTCCGGCGTCCGCCTCGGCGTGAGCACGCACGACGATGCGGAGCTCGAGCGCGCGCTGTCTTTGAATCCACACTACGTCGCGCTCGGTCCGATCTATCCGACTCTTCTGAAGGTCATGCCCTGGGCGCCCCAGGGGCTCGAGCGCATCGGCGAGTGGAAGCGCAGGATCGGCGCCCGCCCGCTCGTTGCGATCGGCGGCCTCACAGTCGAGCGGCTCGCCGGCGTGTTCGCGGCGGGAGCGGATGTTGCGGCGGTGGTCACCGACATCGTGCGCCACTCGAACCCGGAAGCCCGCGCGCGAGAATGGCTCGTGGCGGCAGATCAACGATGAGCGATCGGTACTCGCGTCAGCTCGTCCTCCCCGAGGTCGGCGCGCAAGGACAGGCGCGACTCGGCGAGTCCTCCGTGCTCGTGATCGGAGCGGGCGGGCTCGGCTGCGCCGTGCTGCAGTATCTCGCCGCGGCGGGCGTAGGGCGGATCGTGATCGTCGATCACGATCGGGTGGAGGAGTCGAATCTGCATCGCCAGCCGCTCTTCCGTATGAGCGAAATCGGGCTCGCCAAGGCATCGGCCGCCCGCGACTCCCTGCGGCAGCTCAATCCGCAGATCGCCATAGAGGCCATCGTGGAGCGGCTCTCCCCCGCCAACGTCGCTCGGCTCGTCGCGCTCGCCGAGGTCGTAATCGATGCGGCAGACAGTCTCGCGGCAACTTACATCCTGAACGATGAGTGCCAGCGCGTGAGCAAGCCGCTCGTCAGCGCCTCCGTGCTCGGACTGTCGGGCTACGTGGGCGCGTTCTGCGGGCGCGCACCGAGCTATCGGGCGGTGTTTCCCGAGATGCCGCGTCAGGCAGGCTCCTGCTCGGAAGCCGGTGTGCTCGGTACAGCCGTCGGTGTGATGGGAACACTTCAGGCCCACATGACGCTCGCGCTGCTTCTTGGGCTCGAGCCTTCCCCGCTCGGGCAGCTCATCACGGTCGATTTCCGCACGCTGCGGTTCGGCGGCTTCTCGTTCGAGCGGGCGACGGAGCCCGCCGGGCCCGCTCTCGCGTTCGTCTCTCCCGAGGAGCTCGCCGAGCGCGACATCGTCATCGACCTGCGCAGTCTCGAGGAAGCACCCGTCTCACCAATTGCGGATGCGCTGCGCCTGCGCGTCGAGGACGTCGAGCGCGGCGACAGCCGGTTTCCGGCCGAAGCGCGCGTCGTGCTCTGCTGTCGCAGCGGCGTGCGGGCATGGCGCGCGGGGCGGGCACTGCAGCGTCAGGGACATTGCAACGTCGCGCTCGTCGCGTTCGGAGGATGAGCGCGCGACCCGCGGTGCTCGTGATCGCCGGCTCGGATTCGAGCGGCGGTGCCGGACTCGCTCGCGACGTCGAGGCCGTCGAGGCTTTCGGCGCAGATGTCCTCCCAGTCGTTACGGCCGTCACCGCACAATCCGATCGCAGGGTTCTCGCCGTGCATCCCGTGCCGCCGGCGATCGTGCGCGCGCAGATCGAGGCGGCTTTCGAGACGCGCATCCCGGATGCGATCAAAATCGGCATGCTGACGAATCGCGAGACGGTCGAGGCAATTGCGGAGGCGCTTCGGCACGTCGCCGGCCAGAACATTGGCGACGTTGGACCTGACCCGGCGATACCGATCGTGCTCGATCCGGTGCTCGTGTCATCTTCCGGTGGTGCCCTGCTCGATGAGGGGGGGCGCCATGCGCTCAAGGGTCGGCTGCTTCCTCTCACCACGTTGCTGACGCCCAATGTCCCCGAGGCGGCTGCGCTCCTCGGTGAGGCCCCCGCCGCGAGCGCGGCTGCCCTCGATCAGCTGGCGCAGAGACTTCTCGAACTCGGACCGCGCTGCGTTCTACTCAAGGGAGGGCACGCGAGCGAGGCGGAAGCAGTCGACCGGCTTGCCTGCCGCGGGGAGAGTCTGCTGCGTATCACGGCCCCTCGCATTCGAGCCTCGCGGCGGGGGACGGGCTGTGCGCTCGCTTCGGCCATAGCCGCCCAGCTCGGGGCCGGGGTACCCCTCGTCATTGCCTGCGAGCGAGCGCAGGCCTACATCGGGGAGCGGTTGCGGGCGGCTGCAGAGGCGGGCCGTTGAATTTTCATCGAGATCGGCCGACTATGGGCAGGGCAAGACGCGCCGCATTGGAGCGGAAACCCGCGGCCAATGGACGGCCCGCTCATGGATATGGCAATCGCAGACTCGGAGGCGCCGATGGCTACTGTATTCCCCGATATCCCGCTCTACCGAGGATGGGGCGCGCCCCTCCGGGTCGAATCGGAAATCCGCGATCTCGAGCTGATCTCAGGCGAGATCCCCTCTGATCTGAACGGCTCGCTCTATCGCTGCGGGCCGGACCGCCAGTACCCGCCGCTCTTCAAGGACGATGTCTTCATCGACGGCGAGGGAATGGTCCATCAATTTCGATTCGAGAACGGCCACGTGGACTACCGCAGCCGCTGGGTTCGCAATGAGCGTTTCGTGCTGCAGGAGAACGCACGGCGCTCGCTCTTCGGTCGCTATCGCAACCGCTACACGAACGACTCCGGTGTCGCCGGCAAGAACATGGGAACGGCGAATACCAATGCAGTGTGGCACGGCCGCAAGCTACTCATCCTCAAAGAGGACTCCCTTCCCTGGGAGCTCGATCCCGAAACGCTCGAGACGCGCCGGGAGTGGAATTTCGAGGGTGCGGTCCAGGCGGTCAGCCTCACCGCACATCCGAAGCTCGACCTGCATCGCAACGAGCTGCTGATGTTCTCATATCAGGCGCGGGGGGACTGCACGAAGGACTTCGCCTTCTACATCGCCGATGCCTCGGGGAGGATCGTCCACCAGGCATGGTTCGAAATGCCCTATCCCGGAATGGTGCACGATTTTGCCGTGACGGACACGCATGTAATCGTGCCGTTTTTCCCGCTGATCACCGACCTCGCCATTTTGAAACAGGGCGGTCCGTTCTACCGGTGGCACCCCGGTGAGCACAGCCATTTCGCAATCCTGCCGCGGCGCGGACCCGCGAGTGAGATCCGGTGGTTCCACGGACCGGCGGTGAGCGCCGGCCACATGATGAACGCCTTCAACGAAGGGTCGCAGGTTCATCTCGATCTGTGCCTGTATCAGGGGAACTGCTTCGAATTCTTTCCGAGCGCGGACGGCTCGCCTTTCAAGCCGGCGCCCCCGCTGCTGACGCGGCTCACGTTTGATCTCGCCGGCAAATACGACGGCTACGAGGCGAAGCTTCTGTGCTCCACACCGTGCGAGATGCCGAAATGTGATGATCGCTACGTTGGCAAGCCGTACCGGTACGGCTACGGTATCTGCCGCTCGCCGCACGCCCGAGCCGGGGAGATCGGCTTCGGCGCGATCGGCTGCATCGATCATAAAACCGGCGAGCTCACGACTTGGACGGCCGGCGAGCAGAGCGGCGTGCACGAGCCCAATTTCGTCGTGAGGCCGGGAGCACCCGAGGGTGAGGGCTATCTGCTCGTGATCGTCAACCGCTTCGCGGAGAATCGCAGCGACATCGCAGTGCTCGATGCGCGGCGCGTGGCTGAAGGTCCGCTCGCACTGCTGAAGCTCCCAGTGCGCGTGCGCTCGACCTTCCACGGGATGTGGGCGCCGGAGCATGCGCTCGCGACCGGGACGTATCGCGTTTGAGATCGCGCGCGCGGGCGCGGCCCGATCTCGGTCCGATCGATACGGTCTGGCGGCTCGGCGGGGAGGAGTATCTGCCGCTGCGCCTGATCCTCGTCGCGAAGCTGCTCGACCTCAACGTCGCGCGGCTGCTCGCCGCGAGCGCGAAGATCTCGGTGGCCGAGTGGCGGGTCGTCGCCCAGCTGGGCATCCTGCATCATGCTTCGGTGCGCGAAATGGCGCGTCAGGCGTGCATCGATCCGGCAGAAGTGAGTCGCTCGGTTGCCTCACTCGAGCGGCGCGGATACGTCGAGCGGCGGCCCAATCCGCGCGATCGCCGCTCGCCTCGGTTCTCGCTCACTGCCGCGGGCGCACGCCACCTCGCGCGCTTTCGGCCGCACTGGAAGAGGTTTCAAAAAATGCTCGTGGCGAGGCTCGCGCATCGTGACCGCAGCGCCACGGAGCATGCTCTGGCGCTCATCGCTCGCGCGAGCCTCGATCTCTTAGAAGGCGAGCGTGTTGCCGGCCGGCGACAGAGTAGTGCATCCGGCAAGCGACAGCGGAACCCATCTCCCGACCGTCCGTTGCGTTTCCATCAGGTCTAGACGGGCCTATGCGGCCCCGGAGACGGTGATGGCTTCCGGACGACCTCTCGTAGTGATGTTGATGGGCGCAATGCTTGCCGGTCTCGCCGGCTGTGCGACGACGCACGGCCATCTTTCGCGCTCGGCCGACGACCTTGAACACGACTCCGATGCCTTAGCGAGCGACGCACGCAGCACCTCCTCCGATTACGCGACGTCGGACTATGCGCGTGACGCTCGCGAGCTGGCGGACAGGTCCGAGGAATTCCGGCGCACGGTCAACGACTCGCGGTCCGAGCAGCGGGATATACAAGATGCCTTCGCCCGGGTGTCGAGCAGCTATCACGCGCTGCGCCAAGATGTGGATCGTTCCAGCAACGAGGAGGCGCGCGCGGATCTGAAGCCGGTGACTCAGGACTACCTCGACCTCGAGGGTCAGATGCAGGGCTATCCCGCGAATGACCGGTATGCCGAGAGAGATCGGGACTACCGCGGTTGAACGAGCACGACTGACGTAGTGCGGGCACGCGAAATCGCGCGTGGGTCGCAGCAGCCCGCATCGGGCCGCGCCTGATAGACTATCGGGCGCGGCCTCGGGGCGGGCGGCTTGCCTACTCCCCGGGGCCGCCGCTGCGCATCGCGCGCGGGCGGCGGAGAGGTGGCAGAGCGGTTGATTGCACCGGTCTTGAAAACCGGCAGCCCCTCACGGGGCTCGGGAGTTCGAATCTCCCCCTCTCCGCCAAAAATAGGCATTTGGCAGTACCGAACAACAGTGTTCACCACAGCTCACGAGCAGCTACGGCTCAACGA
>DASXNC010000503.1:0-2131 GCA_036495325.1 Steroidobacteraceae bacterium | reverse complement strand
ATGGGTACTTCGCGGCAGCCGATGAGGCGAAGAAGCTTGGGATCGTCTTTGTCGGTCACGTGCCCGATGCGGTGCGCGCTTCGGAAGCCTCGAATGCGGGTCAAAAGAGCATCGAGCATTTCACCGGCATCTTCGAGGGTTGCTCGACAATCGAAGATCAGCTCATCAAGGGTCCAAAGAGCCTCGGCCTCAACGTCCAGACCTACGACCCCGGCCGCGCGAAAGTCCTCATCGCGCTCATGGCCAAGAATCAGACCTGGCAGGTGCCGACGCTCGTCTGGGAGCGCGGTCAGTGGCTCATCGACGACATCGACCTCTCGCACGATCCGCTCATCAAGTACGCGCCTGCTGCCTGGAAGGACGGCACGTGGCCCATGTTCGTGAAGGATATCCTCAAGGACATGGACACCGATCCCCTACCCATGCGCAAGAAGTTCGTGCAGATGGAACTCGACATGACGCTCGCGATGTTCCGCGCCGGGGTGCCGTTTCTCGCGGGCACAGACACTGCGGCGGGCGTGCATGTCTTCCCGGGATTCAGCCTGCACCAGGAACTCGCCCTCTTCGTCCAGGCCGGATTGACGCCCCTGCAGGCGCTGCAGACGGCGACGCTCAATCCGGCCAAGTTCCTGAACCGTCTCGCGGACCTGGGAACGGTCGAGCGCGGCAAGCTCGCGGATCTCGTACTGCTCGACGCCAACCCGCTCGACAACATCGCCAACACGAAGAAAATTCGTGCGGTCGTGCTCGCGGGCCGCTATCTCGACCGCCCCGAGCTCGATCGGATGCTGAAGGGCGTGGAGAAAGCAGCGGCCGAATCCGGCGGCGCGCGGACAGCGCACGGAAGCGCGCAATGACCGCCGTCGTCTCGGGCGCCGAGGGTCGCGCGGCGGGGCTCGTCGGGTTCATGCTCCCTGCACTCCTCATCGCCGCGCTCCTGATCGCTGCACTCGTGTTCGGCCTCGCAGGCGGGGCTACGGCCAAGCCCGTGACAGTCGCCGATCTCCTCGCGGGCTCACCCGCCGAGGACTGGCGCGTGCCCGACCCCGAGGACACGCTGTACTTAGACCTCGCGCGCGGACGAGTCGTCATCGAGCTTGCCTCGCACGTGGCGCCTCAGCACGTTGCCAACATCCGAGAGCTCGCCCGGGCGCATTATTTCGATGGTCTGGCGATCGTGCGCGTGCAGGACAACTATGTCGTGCAATGGGACGATCCGGACCACCATCGCCCCATTCCGGCCGCGGTGCGCACCGCAGTGGAATTCACCGCTGTTGCCGGTGCCGACGCACGCTTCCATCCCTTGCCGGATCGCGACGCCTATGCGCCGCAGGTTGGGTTTCTCGACGGTTTCCCCGCTGCGCGCGATCCGCGCTCGCACATCGTGTGGCTTGCGCATTGCTACGGGATGGTGGGCGCCGGGCGCGACGATCCGCCCGAGAGTGACGGCACCGAGATGTATGCGGTGATCGGCCATGCGCCGCGCCAACTCGATCGCAACGTCGCGCTCGTGGGACGCGTCCTCCAGGGCGTGGATCTGCTCTCCAGCCTGCCGCGAGGCAGCGGCGAGATGGGCTTCTATGTTCCATCGGAGCCCATGGCTCCCATTCGCTCGGTGAGCATTGCCGCCGACGTGCCGAAAGCGGAGCGCACGCCGATCGAGGTGCTGCGCACGAATAGCGCCACTTTCCGCGCGGTGCTGCAGCAGCGGCGCCAACGGCACGAGCCGTGGTTCAAGTTCAGCCCCGACCACATCGACCTCTGCAATGTGCCGCTGCCGGTACGCGCGATCCCCTCCGCGGGCCGCTGAACTCCGCAAGGACTCGGCGCGCCCGCCGCCGGATCGAGGCGTCGGCGGGCCGCGTGGCAAGTATAGCCTACGAGGTCGACGCAACGAGCCAGCGTTGCTGGCGCAGTTCATGCGGCGGAGATCTGGGCTCCTCTCGTTTCGACAGCGTTGTGCGCCGACGCCGCGGATGAGAACAGAGGTATGAGACCCTCTGCCAGTGATGGGTGAGGAGACTCTCAGCGACGCGTCAGATAACGAGTGAGCACGTTCAGGGTCACGCGCTCGACCATGGAATCGCGCCGGAGGAGACCCGCGACCCATTCGCAGCTACCGGCATGGAAC
>DASXNC010000502.1:0-6168 GCA_036495325.1 Steroidobacteraceae bacterium | reverse complement strand
CGGACGAGCGCATCGAAGTTGATCACTTCGCTCCAGTAGGCGCGTCCATACAGGACGACTGTAACCTGTCGCTCGAGCTTGCAGGTCTGCGCCAGCGTCAGCATCTCCATGAGCTCATCGAGCGTGCCGAATCCGCCAGGGAACACCACGAGCGCCTGCGCGAGGTGCGCGAACCACAGCTTGCGCATGAAGAAGTAATGGAACTCCAACGACAGCTCTCGGGTGATGTAAGGATTCGGATGCTGCTCGTGCGGCAGGCTGATGTTGAGCCCAACCGTTCGGCCGCCGGCCTCGGAGGCGCCCCGGTTCGCTGCTTCCATGATGCCGCCGCCCCCGCCGGAGCAGACGACGTACCGGTGCTCGTGCGACGCCAGCCCCTTCGACCAAAGCGTGATCAGCCGCGCAAGCTCGCGCGCCTCGCCGTAGTAGCGCCCGAGCGGTCCGTCCGGCGTGAGCCGTGCCGAGCCGAAGAAGACGATCGTGTCGCGCACATTGAGGCGGCGAAAGCGCTCGAGCGGTTCCAAGTACTCCGCCAGAATGCGCAGCGGCCGCGCCTCCTCGCTCGTGAGGAACGACTCGTCGAGATACGCAAGCGGGTGGCGCGGAAGATTGTCGGTTGACATTGAACACCTCGGGTACGCTCATGTCGGGCGCGCTCAGTCCCAGCGCGCTCACCGCGAGCGTGCAAAATCGACGAAACCGCGCTCGACGTCAGCTTGAACGAGCTCCACCTGGATGCAGTCGCCGACATCGAGCGCCTCGGCGCCGCGTACGAGTTTGCCCTCGGCCATCGGCTGTGCGATGCGCACCCAGACGCCGTCGTTGTTGACTCCGCTGACGACTGCCTGGAACCGCTCGCCGATGCGTGGCGCGAGCAGCAAGGCGGCGGCGGACTTGCGCACGCGGCGCTCGACTTTCGCGGCGTTGCCCTCTTGTTCCGTGCAGTGCTCGGCGAGCGCTTCGAGCTCCTGTCGGCCGTACGGCGGTTGCCCCCCGGCGAGCGCAGCTTTCACGAGGCGGTGCGTGATCAGGTCCGGGAAGCGTCGGTTGGGCGCGGTTGAGTGGGCGTAATCGAGTACGGCGAGCGCGAAATGCCCTGGACCGCGTTCGCCCGGCTGCTCGGCGACGTACTCTCCCCGACCGAGCAGCTTCACCACCGCAAGCGAGAGATCCGCGAAGCGCGACGGATCGGCGGCGCGCCGGCTCCTCAAAAAAGCATCGAGCGCAGTCGCATCAGGGGTCTCGGGCAGCCTCCCCCCGAGCGAGGCGGCAAGCGCCACGATTCGCCCCCAGCGCTCGGGCGCGCGCAGCACGCGCCGCAGCGATGGAAAGCCCTTTGCGGCGAGGAATCGCGCGATCGCGCCGTTCGCCGCGATCATGAAATCCTCGATGATCTCCTTGGCGCGATTCTTCTCCTCCGGGCACAGATCGGTCAGTACCCCGTTCTCGAATACGGCGCGCGCCTCCCCTGTGTCGAGGTCGAGCGCGCCGTGCGCACGACGCACGCTCTGGAGTCTCGCCGCGATCTCGTCCTGGCGCCGAAGCTGCTCGGCGAGACCGGGCACCGAGGCAACCCGCGCCGGAGGCGCACCGCTCCCCGCGAGCCAGGAGCCGACGCCGTCGTAAGCGAGCTGCGCGTGATTGCGCACCCAGGCACGGTACACGTCGGCACCCGTGACCGCGCCCTCGGCGCTCATGGTCAGCTCGACGACGAGCGCAAGGCGGTCCGCATCCGGCGCAAGCGATGTGAGATCGGTCGACAGCCTCTCCGGCAACATCGGGAAGGTTTGAGCCGCCGTGTAGACCGAGGTGGTATTCCCGCGCGCATGAGCGTCGACCGGAGAGTCGCGCTCGACGAGCGCGTCCACGTCTGCGACGCCGATCAGCACGCGCGCCGCCCCGCCTGCGAGCGGCTCGACAACCTCGATCTGGTCGAGGTCGCGCGAGTCGTCGTTGTCGATCGACGACCAGAGAAGTCCGCGCACGTCCCGAACGGCAAGTCCACCGTTCCGTGTGCCGTTGCCGCCGTTGCCACCGTTCGTGCCGCTCGTACCGCTCGTGCCCGCGGCTCCGCCGAGGCCGCTGCCAGGCGGTGCCAGTGCGCGCGGCGGCTGAAGCGCCGCAACTTGCTTCATCGCCTCCGGCGAGAAATCCGGCAGCAGCCCGCGCTCGAGCATCGCTCGTCGCGCGATGCGCCGCAGATCGGCGGTGCCGCTCATCGCTCGGCCCGGCGCTTCACGCGGTCCGAGCTCCTCATGCGGTCCGGCTCGCGAGCCCCGCCCCCTCGACGAGCGAGCGCAGCTTCGCCCACGCGATCTGGGGGTGCACGCGCCCGCCGAAGCCGCAGTCCGTGCTCGCGATCACGCGCTCCGGACCGACGAGGCGCGTGAAGCGCTCGATGCGCTGCGCCACGAGCTCCGGGTGCTCGATGAGGTCCGTCGAGTGCGTCACGACGCCCGGCAGGATGACTTTGTCCGCCGGCAGCTTCACGTCGCGCCAGATCTCGTATTCGTGTTCGTGCCGGACGTTGGCCGCCTCGAACGAGTAGTAGCGCGCCTTCACGCTCAACATGACGTCGACGAAATCAGCGAGCGGCAGATCATGCGCGTGCGGGCCGTGCCAGCTGCCCCAGCAGAGGTGGTAGCGGATGCGCTCCTCCGGAATCCTGGCGAGCGCATGGTTGAGCGCCTCGACCCGCAGGCGGCTGCGCCGCTTGAACGCCTCGAGGCCCATTGCGATACCGATGCGGTCCCAGAGCGCGACGAGCCAGGCATCGTCGACCTGCAGCAGAAATCCCGCACCGACGATCGCCTCGTACTCCGAGCGCATCGCCTCGGCGAGGGCCTCGAGGAACTCCTCCTCCGTGCGGTAGAACTCGTTTGCGCGATAGGGCTCGAGGCTCGCCGGTGCTGTCGAGGTCATGAAGCAGCTCGAGGGATCGGACGCGACGGCTCCGAGGATGTCGAGCTCACGGCGCAGCGCCTCGGCGCCCGAATACACGATCGGACCGGTGCACACCTGGTAGCGCCGTGCGATTTGCATGCGCTTGTCGGCCGTGAAGAACAGCGTCTGCCGCTCCGCGGCCCAGCGGTAGAATTCGCCAAAGGCATCCCGGTCGCGCCCTTGGATCACGGGCGATCGGCGGTTCGGTACCTCGCGCACCTCGAAACCGCCGAGCCGGCCCTCCATGTACGCGAGCCAGTCGCCACCTTTGGTGAGCTCGCCCTCGTTCACGAAGTCGAGCCCGATCGAGCGCTGCTGCTCGAGGACCCACGCAGCCGCCTCACGAAGCTGCTCATCGGAGAGCGCCGCGGTCGGATCAAAGCCGGGCGGTCCAGGCAGGCTTCCGACGTGCGTGGTGCGAATCCTCACGGCGTGAGTTTCACACCGCGCGCAGTGCCATCGCAACCGGGACGCGCGCCGCACGCAGCGCGGGCAGCAGCCCGCCGATCAAACCGACGACGCACGCCCAGAGAATGCCGGTCGCGATGAGTCCCGGGCCGATCCTCAGATGGAAGATGACCTGGGCAAGATCGTTGTTGCCTCCGCTGATCGTTCCCACCGTATTGCCGTCGAAGGCAATCCAGGCGGCGGCGGCGCCGATCGCCGCGCCGATCAGAGCGAGCAGCAGCGCCTCGACGATCACCGATGCGACTACGGCAGCTGCGCCGAAGCCTATCGCCCTCAGCGTTGCGATTTCCGTCGTCCGGGTGCTCACGGCCGAATACATCGTATTGAGCGCCGCGAAGACGGCGCCGATCGCCATGATTGCACCGACGAAGTAGGCGATGAATGCCAGGAGCTTTGCGAACGTCTGCGACTCCTGCTCGTAGTACTGCGTCTCGGTGCGCGCGCTCACCTGAAGCGTCGAGTCCTTGGAGACGGCCCCGTTGAGTGCCGTGAGCGCGCCCGGCCCCTCGAGCTTCACGGTCACGGAATTGAAGGCCGTACGATGGTACGTGGAGAGCACGGTGTCGGCGTCTGCGAACAGCTCCGAGTCGTGCGCGCCGCCGCTGCTCGAGAAGGCGCCGACCACCGTCCACTCGTTCTCGTCGAAGAGGATGCGGCTGCCCACCACAAGGCCGCGATAGCGCTCCTGCGCGGCGCCGCCCGCGATGAGTTCCCGCAGCCCCGGCTTGAAGAGCCTGCCGGCCGTCAGTCGGAGCTCCGGGCGCAGCTCGAACGCTTGCGGCGACACCCCCCTCAGGGTCAGCGCGCCGAGTGCGCCCGAGTCCCGGCGCGGAATGTTGATCGAGGCGAGCGTCTCCGCCGATGCGATGGGCTTACCGGCGCCGTCCCGGGCGATGCCCGGCTCCTCGAGAATCGTGAATACGGTCTGCCGCGGCAGGCTGCTGCTCACCTCGTTGCCAGCCTCCTTGTGGAGCACGATGGCACGGTCGGGTCTGCCGGTCGCGGCGAGCGCGTGCACGAGCCCGGTCGAGAGCGAGAGCACCGAGATGAGCACCGCCACCACTCCCGCGATGCCGATCACGATGACGAACGATGTCCGGGCACGCTGCGGGAGGCTCCGCAGATTGAAAGCGACGACGGCCGCCATTTGTCGAAAGGCCCTCACCCCGCCTCCGTTCAGTGCCCGGCCAGGGCGGCGGCCACGTCCAGGCGGCGCGCGCGCAGCGCTGGAGGTACCCCGCTCGCGAGCGCGAGCAGTATTGCGACGCCAGCTGCGGCCGCGAACACCGCGTGCGGCACGTGCATCCGCCCCCCCGCAATCATGAGCCTCACGAAGTGGATTGCGAGATTCGCGAGGGCGACGCCGACCATCGCTGCAACCAGGCTGAGCAGGAGCGCCTCGGCGAGCACGAGCCACTGCACGGTCGCATCGCTGAATCCGACGGTCTTGAGCACGGCGAGCTCGGGAATGCGCTCGCGGACCGACTGTGCCATGGTGTTTGCGACGAGGAACAGCAGCGTGAAGAGCACCGCGCCGACGATCGCGTTCACGAGGTAGTTGATATCCCCGACCTGACGCAGGATGGATTCGAGGAAATCGCGCTCGTTCTGTGTGCGGGTCTGATTCGGCGAGTTTGCGAACAGGTCATCGATCCGCTGCGCGACGAGGGCCGCCTGGCGTGGGTCCTTCACGCCGACCGTGAATTGGATGGACGTGTTCCTGTCGGCGACCCGCGCCTCGTTGATGTAGTCGTAGTTGCCGAGAATCTGCGTGGCCGACTCCGGGTCGTCCATATCGTACAGGCCTGCGATATCGAAGACCCAGTCGGAGAAGCCGTCCTTCTTCACGAGACCGAGAGCATGCAGGGGAATGCGGTCGCCGATTTTCCACCCCTCCTTTTTTGCGAGTGCCCGACCGACGATCACGCCCGTGCGCGTGCGGAGCGCCGCGGCGAGCTCACCTGGGGGGACTTTCATCTCGGGCTCGATCTTGAGATATGCCGCGAGATCGGTGCCCATGACGATCTGCACGTTCGAGGGCCGCTGGTATGTTCCCCCGAGAAACGCCATTCCGGTCACTGCGGCGACGCCCGGCACGGCGGCAATGCGAGCGGCGTCCGCGATCGGCATCGGTTGGCCCAACGATACACGGCTGAACACGACGAGCCGCGCGGTGCTCATGCGGCTCAGGGCCTGTTTGATGCCGACATTGATTCCCTGTAGCACCCCGAACAGCAGGAAAGCGGTCACGATCGACAGGAACGTGAGGACCGTCCGCGTTTTGCGCCGGCGCAGCGCCGCCCAGATGAGCGGAACGTACTTCAGGAGATACTCCCGCTTGCGAGCGCCGGCCGCTCGGCGGCTCGCCTGAATCGTACAGACTCGCTCGGCTCGCTTAGGTCGCGCTCAGCTCCTCACGTGCGGTGAGCTGCGGGCTCACGCCACGGCCCTCTCGTCGGCCTCGACGAGCCGTCCCTTGTCGACGTGCAGTCGGCGGGAGGCATGCGCGGCGGCAAGCGGATCGTGGGTGACCATGATGATGGTCTTGCCCTGTTTGCGATTTAGGATCTCGAGCAGCCCCAGGATGTCCTCGGCGCTTTGCCGGTCGAGGTCACCGGTCGGCTCATCGCACACCAGCAGCGTCGGGTCGGCAATGAGCGCGCGGGCGATCGCCACGCGCTGCTGCTGCCCACCGGAGAGCTCGGCGGGCTTGTGCTTGGCACGGTCGGACAGCCCCACCAGCTCCAAGGCCGCTTT
>DASXNC010000501.1:0-2810 GCA_036495325.1 Steroidobacteraceae bacterium | reverse complement strand
CGAGCGGCATGACTGGCGCCAGGCTTGCGTTCATGATGATGCACCTCCGGTCAGCGTGATGCGATCAATGTTCTTGAAGGATTCGTAGCTCGAGACGATGACGCGCTCGCCGGGGGAGAGCCCGCCCAGCACCTCGACCTGCTCGAGATTGCGGCGGCCGAGCTCGACGCGCCGGCGCTGCGCCACGTTGCCGCCGCGCGGCAGCACGAAGACCCATTGCCCGCCGGTGTCGTCGTAGAAGGGACCGTTCGCCACGACGAGGCCCTTGCGTGCGCCCCCGATGTCGAGGCGGAGCTGGACGGTCTCGCCGCGGCGGAATGCCGGCGAAGCGATCTGCGAGGCGTTGGCCTGCGGCGAGCGCGGCGCAGGCAGCAGATCCACCTTGAACTGCCGGTCGGTCACGTGCGGATAGACCTTCGTGACGCTGAAGCGCTGCGGCGGCGTGTCGCTGTCCGGCTCGATGGTCGCAATTTCCCCGACCGCCACTCGCTGCAAGTAATGCTCATCGATGAGCGCCTCGACCTTGAACCCTTCGGTGCGGTCCACCTGGCCGATCCGCTGCCCCGCTGCCCTGGACTCGCCGAGGTGGGCGTCCAGCATCGTGAGCTGCCCGTCAAACGGCGCGCGGATGACGAGGTGATCGAGGTTCTGTCGCGCGATCGCGAGATTGCTTTGGAGCCCTGCGACGAGACGGTCGATTTGCGCGACCTGATCGCGCTGCAGCGCTTCATCGGTGTCGCGCGCTTCAACGTCGGCTGCCTGCAATCGCTGCAGCCGATCGAACTCGAGCTGCGCGTCCTCCACGTCCGCTCGCCGAACGACCCCGGTGCCGGCGAGCGCGTCGAGCCTCGCGAGCTTCTTCCCGGCCTCATCGGCTTGGTATTTCGCATCGATCAGCTCGCGAGAGTGCGTGAGCCGGCTCTGGGCGAATTGCAGCTTGGCGCTCGCGAGCCGATCGAGCTGCTCGGAGAGCTGGGCCTCGCTGTTCAGGACCTGGAGCCGCAGACCGGTGTTTTCGAGCCGCACGAGCGCTTGACCGGTCTTGACGAACGCACCCTCCTCGACTTCGACCTCGGCCACCTGACCACCGTCGACCGCATCGAGGTAGACCGTCTCCCGCGGCTGGACGTTGCCCGTGACCGGGATGTATTCGAGGAAGTCTCCGGCCTGAACCGTGGAGAGGATGACGCGGTCGCGACTGAGAGTGAGCGTGCGCGCCATCCCATAACGGAGATAGCCGAATGCGATGGCGGCGATGGCGAGCAGCACGGCCGCCGCGCCGATCGCCCGCCCGCGGGTCACCCATTGCTGCTCGATCGGCCGGTCCATCCGGGAGAGCGGAACGCGGCCGGCGCGCGCTGTCGCCGGACGCGGCTGCGCCGGTGCCGCGCGGGGCAAATCGTCCCGCGCCTCCCGCAGGGCCTCGATCCAGCGCAGGTCGGACGGTCTTCGCGCCATGTGAGCTACTGTATTATCTACGTAAGACAGTACGCAAGTAATACATTGTCGGGCGGCGCGAGTCAAGTTATCTTATGACCCCCATGAGGAAGCCGCGGCACGAGTGGACCGAAGGTCCTGCAATCTATCTGCAGCTGATGGACGAGGTGATCGGGCGAATCCTCGATCAGACCTATCCTGAGGGGCAGATGCTGCCCTCCGTGCGTCAGCTGGCGAGCGATTTCGAGGTGAACCCCCTCACCGCCGCGAAGGCCTACAAGGAGCTCGCGCGCGACGGCCTTATCGATCGGCTGCGCGGCGAGGGGCTCATCGTCGCGAAGGGCGGGCGCGATGCGCTGCTCAAGCGCGAGCGCACGCGCTTCCTGAAGGAAGAATGGCCGAGCTTGCGCGAGCGGCTGCGCCGCCTCGGAATCGACATGCGAGCTCTGGCGGACTCGGCAGAGGATAAATAGACTGTTCGGCTTCTCGCCGAACGGTTCTTCCCCTTGAAGCAGCAGCTCGAGCAGCTACTCCTCGCCGCATTGCGCGGCTTGCCCGCCGGCCTTCTACCCTCGCCCGCGGAATCCTCAGCGGTAGCGGTCGAGCGCGCGCGCGACCCAAAGCACGGGGACTTCGCCTCGAGCATCGCCCTCAAGCTCGCGAAGCCGGCCCGCCGCAATCCTCGCGAGATCGCCCAGGCGATCGTCGCGGCGCTCCCGCCGAGCCCGCTGCTCGCGCGGGCCGAGGTGGCCGGCGCAGGCTTCATCAACTTCTTCCTGTCACCGGACGCCTATGCGCGTGAGCTCGCCTCGATCCACGAGCTCGGCGACCGCTATGGCCGAAGCGCCGCCGGTGCAGGCGAGCGCGTCATGGTCGAGTTCGTCTCGGCGAATCCGACCGGCCCGCTGCACGTCGGACACGGACGCCAAGCGGCGCTCGGCGATGCCCTCTCCTCGCTTCTCGAAGCGCAGGGCTTCGAAATCACGCGGGAGTACTACTACAACGATGCTGGCGCGCAGATTCAAAACCTCGCTCTCTCGGTGCATGCACGCGCTCGCGGTATCGCTCCGGGCGAGCCCGGCTGGCCCAAGGACGGCTATGCCGGTGAATACATCCAGGACGTGGCGCGCGACTTCCTGGCCGCGCACGGCGCGATCGACGATCTCGAGGCGATCCGCAAATTCGCGGTTGCCTACCTGAGGAACGAGCAGGATCGCGATCTCAGAGAGTTCGGGCTCGAGTTCGACGTGTACTATCTGGAATCGAGCCTCTATACGGACGGCAGCCTCGATGCCGCCGTCGAGCGTCTACTGGCGAGCGGCAAGACTTACTAGAGCGAAGGCGCGCTGTGGCTGCGGACGACCGATTACGGC
>DASXNC010000500.1:0-7379 GCA_036495325.1 Steroidobacteraceae bacterium | reverse complement strand
AGAGCGGCATGAGTCTCGCTTCCGAATTCAAAGAATTTGCGGTTAAAGGCAACGCCATCGACCTCGCGGTCGGCGTCGTGATCGGCGCGGCGTTCGGCCGGATCATTTCCTCCCTCGTCGGCGACATCATCATGCCTCCCCTCGGGCTTGCGGTGGGGCGGATCGATTTCGCGGATCTTGCGGTGCGCATCGGCACCGATCCGACGGGAAAAGCGGTGCTGTTCCGCTACGGCTCGTTCATTCAGACGATCTTCGATTTCGTGATCGTCGCGCTCGCGCTATTTCTGATGATCAAGGCGATCAACCGCCTGAAGCGGCCGACCCCGGCGGTGCCGCCGGCTCCGGCTGCCGCGCCCCCGCTCACCAAGAGCGAGGAACTGCTCCTCGATATCCGCAACATCCTCGCGAAGAAGTGACGCGCGCGCGGCGCGACTAGGCGCTGGATGCGCTGCGGAACGCGTCGCGGGTCAGGTTCTCCACGCCGGTCGCGGTTACTGCGAGATCGTCCTCGATGCGGATGCCGCCGAACTTGCGCAGCTGCTCGACCCGCGACCAGTTGATCCGACCGGCACGCGAGTCCGCGCGCGCCTCATCGAGCAGTGACTCGATGAAGTAAATACCGGGCTCCATCGTTACGACGAAACCCTCCTCGAGCACGCGCGTGAGGCGCAGATACGGATGGCCCTGCGGGCGCGGAATCTCACCGCCCTCGGGCGAGCGCAGCAGGCCTCCGGCATCGTGCACCTGCAGCCCGAGCAGATGCCCGAGGCCATGCGGCAGGAAAACGCTCGAAACACCGGTGGCCACGGCCTCCTCCGGATCACACGCGGTGATGTCCGCCTCGTGCAGAAGCTCCGCGACGAGGCGATGCGCCGTCAGGTGCACGTCGCGCCAGTCGACGCCCGCGTGCACGCCCGCGCAGAGTGCCTGCTGGACGGCGTCGAACGACTCGATGAGGGCGGCGAAGTCAGGGTCCGCAAACGAATACGTCCGCGTGATGTCGCTCGCGTAGCCTTCCGCCTCGGCGCCAGCGTCGATGAGCAGCGAGTGCAGGGAGGCAGGCGGCAGCGGATCGAGCTGCTGGTAGTGGAGCACCGCGGCGTGCTCGTTGAGTGCGACGATCGGGTTATACGGAAGCTCCTGCTCTCTCGAGCCGCATGCCCGCAGGAACGCGAGCTCGATCTCCCGCTCCGAGGCGCCGCCCGCGAAGGCTCGCGCCGCGGCGAGGTGCGCGCGCGCGCCGTGCTGGTTCGCGCGGCGCAGGCAAGCGAGCTCGTACGGGGTCTTGTACGCGCGCTCGTACTCGAGTCGGGTACAGAGCTCGGCCGGATTGCACGCGAGCCCCCACGCGGCGGCCTCGGCGAACGGCTCGCCGAGACAGGCGACCCGCCCGAGCTCCCGCGGCAGCGCGAGGCGCGCGGCCGCTCGGTCGGCAATCGGCTTGATCTCGATCGAGCGGGTCCATTCGGACCGAGGCAGCGCGGCGGGCATGTACCAGAAGTCGACGGGCCGATGAAACAGCAGGATGGGCGCGCGCCCGGGCTCGTAGTACAGGAAGCAATTCGGAGCTTGCGTGAGGGGCACCCACGCCTTGAACCAGGCGTTCACACGGAACGGGTAGTCCTGGTCGTCGCCGAAGATCCGAGCGAGACCTCCCGAGTAGATGAGCACGGCAGAATAGCCGCACGCGGCGAGCGCACGGTCGAACCGGGCACGCAGCACGTCCAGATGGGCGGCGTGCAGCGCTGCGAGATCGGAAGTCGCGTCGTCCATGGAGGCCTTCAAGAGGTGGAGCCCGCGATGATTGTAGACGCGTCGGCAGAGCACGGGCGTTGCTGCAACGCAACACACATTCCGTCGGCAAATCCGAGGCGCGGACAGGCTGGCCGTCCTGCGGGGCGTCGCCGACCGCCGACGGTTACAGTTGCTTCATCAAGGTTTCAAAAGCTGCGGTGAGCCGATAGAATCCAGCCGCGCGATCTGGAAATCGCAGCAAGCCCGTTTGTTTGATTGGGTCTCACTCACCGTTGCTTCTTCTTTGGGGTACCGCTCAATGAACACCAAACTCGTCCTCGCCGCAATGGCCGCGGCGCTCATGATGGCAGCCTGCTCCCAGGGAGGCTCGGGCAGCAGTGGTTCTGCGGAATCGGCCGCCTCACCTGCTGCTCCCGCAGCCGAGCAGCCGGCACCGGCTGCAACGCCGCCCGCCGAGGGTGGCGCAGCGGCTCCGCCCGCCGGTGGCGCGGCACCCGCCGCTCCTGGCGCGGCTCCTGGCGCTGCCCCTGGTGGCGCTCCGCCCGCGACTCCGGCACCTGCGCCGAATCCGCCGCCGCAGAACTAAGACCGTCTAGAGGGCCCGCCAGAGGGGCCTCGAGGACCTGAAGATCACGGCCCGGACAGGCGCTCGAGCCTGCCCGGGCCTTTTCATGTGGATTCGAGCGGTGCCGATCAGCGTCCGTGATGCCCGCCTTTCCGAGTCCGATCGCCTCTGGATCGAGGGCGTGTATCGCGAGTATCTCGACGATCTCGCGCCGCTCAATACCGGACTCTTTCCCGTTCTCGGGGAGGTTGGGCACCGGGAGCCCGACCAGGTGGCGCATTGGTTCGCCGATCCGCAGGCGCACCCGTTCGTCATCGCGCAGGCCGGCGAGCGCGTGGGATTCGCGCTGGTGGTGCGCGGCTCCGGCACCGCCGCTTTCGCCGCTGTGCCGCAGTCCAGTCGCCCCTCCACGGCTACGGCGAGCTATCGGATCGCCGAGTTCTTCGTCTGCCGGCCGAATCGCGGCCGCGGTGTCGGCCAGGGTGCCGCACGGCTGATTTTCGACCGGTTTGCTGGCCGCTGGGAGATCATCGAATACTTGCGCAATCCCGATGCGGTGCGCTTCTGGCGCCGCGTCGTGTCGCGCTACACGCAGGGGCGCTTCGAGGAGAGGGTCGTCAACGGCGAGGTGCGGCAGGTGTTCGAGTCCGCGCAGCGGGCCGGGAACTGACCTGTCCTGCACCGCAGTTGCTGCACCCGCCTGCCTCTTGCTGCGGCGCTGCGCTGCGAAGCCTCCCGAGCCACGATCCGGAGCCGACGGGAATGCGCGCGAGCCAGCCGAGCAGCCGTACCCGCCCGGTCACTGGCATCAAACGCCAGGCGGCATAAAACGCGCTCGCGAGCACGAGCGCTCCCGCCACGATTCCCTGCAGGGCTGCCATCGACTCACCCCCAGCCGAGCGCTACGGCCGTGCGATAGGTCGCGAATGCGGCGAGGTAGGCGAGCGCGAAAAGATAGCCCGCCATCGCGAGCGGATAGCGCCAGGAATTCGTCTCGCGCCGCACGACGGCAAGCGTTGACAGGCATTGCGGTGCGAAGACATACCATGCGAGCAGCGCGAGCCCGGTCGCAAGGCTCCAGCTCTTCGCGATGACCGGCATCAGCGTACGTGCCACATCCTCCCCGCCCGCCGACATCGCGTAGACGGTGCCGAGCGCGCCGATCGCTACCTCCCGCGCCGCGAGTCCCGGCACGAGCGCGATGGAGATCTGCCAGTTGAATCCGATGGGCGCGAGCACCGTGTGCAGCGCCCGCCCTAGCATGCCCGCGAAGCTGTACTCGATCGCCGGCCCATGCGCGCCGTGCGGAGCGGCGGGGTAGCTCGCGAGAAACCACAGCACGATCATCAATGTGAGGAGCACTGTGCCGACGCGCGTGATGAAGATCTGCGCACGCTCGAGCAGCCCGAGCGCGAGAGTGCGCAGGTTCGGCCACTTGTACTCGGGAAGCTCGAGGAGCAGCGGATGCTCGCGGCTCCGCAGGATCACCCGCTTCAGCACGAAGCCCACGGCCATCGCGGCGAGAACGCCGGCGGCATAGAGCACGAACAGCACGATGCCCTGCAGATTGAAGGGCCCGATCGGACGGTGCGGGATGAATGCCGCGATGAGAAGCGTGTAGATCGGCAGGCGCGCCGAGCAGGTCATGAGCGGCGCGATCATGATGGTCGCGAGCCGATCGCGCGCGGAAGGAATCGTGCGCGTCGCCATGATCCCGGGAATCGCGCACGCGAAGCTCGACAGCAGCGGGATGAACGCGCGGCCGGAGAGGCCCACCTTGCCCATCAGGCGATCGAGCAGGAACGCCGCGCGCGGCAGGTATCCCGAATCCTCCAGGGCGAGGATGAAGGCGAAGAGAATGAGGATCTGCGGCAGGAAGACGAGGACGCTTCCCGCCCCGGCGATGACCCCATCGACGAGCAGGTGCTTGAGCGGCCCCTCGCTGAGCAGGCTGCCGAGCCATCCGCCGAACGCGGTGATGCCCGACTGGATGAGATTCATCGGCACCTGCGCCCAGCTGAAGACGGCCTGGAACATCAGGAACAGCACACCGGCCAGCAGCAGTGGTCCGCAAACGGGATGCAGCACCACGGCGTCGAGCCGCGCCAGCAGCGCAACGCGCGGCGGCACACGATAGTCGATCGCCGCGAGAATGCGGCGCACCTCACGCTGCCTCGCCTCGAGATCGTCCGGACTCGCGGGCACAGGGTCGATGCGGCCGATTCGCGGTCCGGTGCTCGCCTGAGGGGCTTCCCGATCGATTGCCTCGACGAGCGCTCGTTCGCCGCCCGCCCGGACGGCGACCGTCTCAATGACCGGCACACCTATCGCCCGCGCAAGGCGCGCCGCATCGACTCGATAGCCTCGGTCGCGCGCGAGGTCGCTCATGTTGAGGGCAACGATCATCGGGCGCCCGAGGCGCTGGAGATCGAGGACGAGACGCAGGCTCAACCGCAGATTCGTGGCATCGACCACGCAAACGATGAGGTCGGGTGGCTGCTCCGAGCCATGCCGCCCGAGCACGACGTCGCGCGTGATGGCCTCATCGAGCGTTGCGGCCTCGAGGCTGTAGGCGCCGGGCAGATCGAGCACCCGGTATGCGCGCCCCGTGTGCGGACCGGTGAGACGCCCCTCCTTGCGCTCGACGGTGACGCCCGGATAGTTCGCGACCTTCTGACGGCTGCCGGTCAGGCGGTTGAAGAGAGCGGTCTTGCCGCAGTTGGGCACACCGACGAGCGCAGCGCGGGGGAGCGCTCCGCCGAGCCCTCCGGGGTAAGCGTCCAACGCGGCCTCGCGCGCAGCGCCCGTCGCGCGGGGCAGCGGCCCGCCGCTCACGGGCGCGCGGGCGGCCCGGGAGAGACCCAAACCGACGCCGCCTCGCGCCGGCGCAGAGCGAGTGCCGTCGCGCCGAGCCGAACGACGAAAGGATCGCGGCCCGGGCGCGCTTCCGCGATCACCTCGATGTGCTCGCCGCTTGCGAAACCGAGCTCGAGTAAACGGCGCTCGAGCGCCGTTAGGGCTCGGCCAGGGGAGCCAACCGACAGAACGGTGCCCTGATCACCCGGGCGCAGGGCGCTCAGCGAGAGTGGACCGCGCGCACTGACCGGCGCGGCCAAATCGGAGAGACGGACGGCTGACGCACTGTCCATGATCGCCAGTATGGATGAGAACGGTTCGCATTTGCAATATCATTCGCCAAGTCGGCGAGGCGGTGCCGCCGCCGAGGCGCTGCAGCATCATCGGCCTGCCGCGCGCGCGGTTCGCCCCTCGAGCAGCGGGTGCAGGAACTGTCCTGTGTAGGACTCAGCGTGGGCTGCGATCGTCTCGGGGGTGCCGCTCACCACGATCCGGCCCCCTTCGGTGCCGCCCTCAGGCCCGAGATCGATCACCCAATCGGCCGTCTTGATCACGTCGAGGTCGTGCTCAATGACCACGATCGTGTTGCCTTCATCGCGCAAACGGTGGAGAACTTTCAGCAGATGTCCGACATCTTCGAAATGCAGGCCGGTCGTCGGCTCATCGAGGATGTAGAGCGTCCGGCCGGTCGCGCGCTTGGCGAGCTCGCGCGAGAGCTTCACGCGCTGCGCCTCCCCGCCCGAAAGCGTGGTCGCGCTCTGTCCTAGCTGCAGATAGGCGAGCCCCACATCGGAGAGCGTCTGGAGCTTGCCTGCGATCGCCGGCACGGCCTGGAAAAAGCGCAGCGCATCCTCCACGGTCATGCCCAGCACCTCGTGGATGTTGCGTCCCCGGTAGCGAATCTCGAGCGTCTCCCGGTTGTAGCGCTGTCCCTTGCAGACGTCGCACGGAACGTACAGGTCCGGCAGAAAGTGCATCTCGACTTTGAGCACGCCGTCGCCCTGGCACGCCTCGCACCGACCGCCCTTCACGTTGAAGCTGAAACGCCCGGCGTCGTAGCCGCGCGCGCGGCTCTCGGGCACTGCCGCGAACAGCTCGCGCAGCGGGCCAAAGAGGCCGGTATAGGTGGCCGCATTCGAGCGCGGCGTGCGGCCGATAGGACTCTGATCGATGTCGATGACGCGGTCGATGAGCTCGAGGCCCTCGATACGCTCGCAAGGTGCACTCGCCGCCGCGGAGCCGCCGAGTCGCGCCGCGAGGTGCGCGTAGAGCGTATCGAGGACGAGCGTCGATTTGCCCGATCCAGAGACGCCGGTCACGCACGTGAAGAGTCCGAGGGGGATGTCCACCGTCACATCGCGCAGATTGTTGCCGCGCGCCCCGACGATGCGGATCACGCGCTGTGGATCGATCAGCGCGCGATGCGGGGGCAGGGGAATGGATCGCCGTCCGCTCAAATACTGGCCGGTGAGCGAGGCGGGGTTCGCCATGATCTCGCGCGGTGTACCGGCCGCGACGACGGCACCCCCGTGCACGCCCGCGCCCGGACCTAAGTCGACCAGATAGTCGGCGGCGAGCATCGCCTCCTCGTCGTGTTCGACGACGATGACGGTATTGCCGAGGTCGCGGAGCGACTTGAGCGTATCGAGCAGGCGGCGATTGTCGCGCTGATGCAGTCCGATCGAGGGCTCATCGAGGATGTACAGGATGCCCGTGAGTCCCGAGCCGATCTGGCTCGCGAGACGAATGCGCTGCGCCTCCCCGCCCGAGAGCGTGTCGGCGCTGCGATCGAGCGTCAGATAGTCGAGCCCCACGTCGACAAGAAATCCGAGCCGGTCGATCACATCTTTGACGATCTTCGCCGCCACCTCGCCGCGCCAGCCGGGCAGCGCGAGGCCGCGGAAGAATTCGAGCGCTCTGCCCACGTCGAGCCTGGAGACCTGCGCAAGGCTGTGTCCGGTGACGAACACGAAGCGCGCGGCGCGATTCAAACGGGCGCCGTCGCATTCGGGACAGGGGCGCACGCCGAGATAGCGCGCGAGCTCCTCGCGCACCGCGGGGGTGTCGGTCTCCCGATAGCGCCGCTCCAGATTGGGAAGGATGCCTTCGAAGGGCTCGCGCGCGCCCTCGCGCGGCGCACTGCGTCGATTCGGCTCGCGACCCGATCTGCGGCTCGCCGCCCGACTGGAGCCGCGACCCGACC
>DASXNC010000499.1:0-5421 GCA_036495325.1 Steroidobacteraceae bacterium | reverse complement strand
GTGGAGAATGTGGGATTCGGTGCGACCAATGCCGCGCCAGTCGCACGCCAGGTGATGGATGCGTATCTGCTCGGCCCCGACGGCACGCTGAAACCTCAATTCGTGCCGCCTGCAGAGAGCACGCCCGACACGCGCACCGCTCAGGCCTCGAGCGGGCGGTAGTCGATGCGGTGATATACGAGGAGCTGACCGATGCCTCGCGCGCTCGCCGCACTTTGACGGGCACCGCGCGGACACTGCTCGCCCTGAAGCTCGACGGGCCGCTCCTGGCTGGTCTCGCCCTCATCGCGGTGTACGGGCTCGTCGTGCTCTACAGCGCCTCCGGGCGCAGTCTCGGCACGGTGCTGCGACAGGTCGGCCATCTCGCGATGGGCACCGCGGCGATGCTCGCTCTCGCGCAGGTCAATCCGAACGTCCTGCGCCGCATCTCGCCCTGGCTCTACGTGTTCGGCATCGCGCTGCTGTTCGTGGTCGGAGCGATCGGCTACATCGGCAAAGGCGCGCAGCGCTGGCTCGATCTCGGGCTGTTCCGCTTCCAGCCCTCCGAGCTCATGAAGCTCGGCGTGCCCATGCTCTGCGCGTGGTACTTGCGCGAGCGAGCCCTGCCGCCGAGCCTGCTCTCGCTCGTGCTGCTCGCCGTACTGATCGTGCTGCCCTCGGGTCTGGTCGCGATGCAGCCCGACCTCGGCACGGCCGCGCTCATCATGATGGGAGGAGTGCTGGTCGTCATCATGGCGGGGCTGCAGGTGCGTGTCATGCTGGGACTCGCTGCGCTCGGCTCGCTCGGCGTCTGGGTCGGCTGGCACTTCATGCACGGCTATCAGAGAGAGCGCGTGCTCACCTTCATCAATCCTCAATCCGATCCGCTCGGGGCCGGTTACCACATCATCCAGTCGACGATTGCGATCGGCTCGGGCGGGGTGTTCGGCAAGGGGTGGATGAACGGCAGCCAGGCGCAGCTCGACTTCCTGCCCGAGCGCTCCACGGATTTCATCTTCGCCGTGATCGGCGAGGAGTTCGGACTGCTCGGGCAGTGCCTGCTGATCCTGCTCTACGTCTTCGTCGTCGTGCGGGCACTCTATCTGGCGACGCAGACGCAGGACACGTTCTCACGCCTGCTCGCAGGCAGCATCGCGCTCACGTTCTTCGTATACGTATTCATCAATACCGGTATGGTGAGCGGACTGCTGCCCGTGGTCGGTGTCCCGCTGCCGCTCGTGAGCTACGGCGGGACCTCGATGGTGACCCTGCTCGCCGGCTTCGGTATTCTGATGTCGCTCTACTCGCACCGGAGGCTGATCGGCTCCTAGTGAATACGCGACGCCCGTTCCGGCGCCCCGCCGCCCTCGAAATCCTCGACCCGGTCTCGCCGAGGCGCGCCTGCGCCTCGAGCGACGTGCTCGCCTCACTTGGCGTGCTCGCCGCGTGTTGCGCGCTGACGCTCGCCGCCTTCCCCGCGCCGGCGCTTGCGGCCGTGCAGCCGGACGCAGGGGGCACCTCGAACCCGCAGACGAGCGCGGCTCCGCTCTTCAATGCCGAGCCCTTCGATCCGAAGCGCCCCGAGATCCGGCGCTTCGCCAGCGACGTGGCGCGTCGCGACGGCCTATCCCGGCGCCGCGTGCTGCGGCTCATCGAGCACGCGCGGCCCCAGCCGCAGATCCTCGACATCATGACGCGCCCGCCTGAGCGCGTGCTCGAATGGTGGGAGTACCGCCAGCACCTGGTGACCGACACACGCATCGACGAAGGCGTGCAGTTCTGGCTCGAGCACCGCCGTGTACTCGAGCGCATCGCGGGCGAGCAGGGCGTACCGCCCGAGTACATCGTCGCGATCCTCGGCTGCGAGACTCGCTACGGCCGCAATACCGGCCGCGACCGCGTGCTCGATTCGCTCGCGACGCTCGCGTTCGACTATCCGCCGCGCGCGACGTACTTCCGCAGCGAGCTCGAGCAGTTCCTCCTACTTGCGCGCGAGACGCATATCGATCCGCTCGTAGTGAAGGGCTCGTATTCGGGCGCCATGGGTGCGCCGCAGTTCATGCCTTCCGCATATCGCCGGTACGCGGTGGACGCGAGCCGCGATCACCGGACCGATCTGTGGACGGACTGGGCCGACGTGTTTGCGAGTATTGCCAACTTCCTGCGCATCAACGGCTGGGAGCCGGGGCAGCCGGTGATTACCGACGCGCACCTCGATCCGGACCCGGTGTTCCAGCTCGATTCGCGCGGCGTACTCTCGGCCAGCCTTGCAGAGCTCAATGCGCAGGGTGTGCGGGTCGCGCTATCGCTGCCGGACTCGACGCCGGCCCTCCTCGTCCCCGCCGAGCAGGCGGAAGGGCCGGCATATCGCGTGGGTTTCAACAATTTTCGGGCCATCATGCGGTACAACCGCAGCACACGCTATGCCATGGCGGTGAACGATCTCGCCGAGGCGATCGCCGCCCGCGTGCGCGCGGGAAGTGATGCGGGCAACGCGCGCACGGAGAGCGCCACCGACAGCCCGCCGAGCTGATGCGCCCGCGCGCACGGCTCGCCCTCGCAGCGGTACTCCTCGGCACGCTATTTCTCGGGGGCTGCTCCGTCGTGGGTCCGCGCGTGCCGCCGCGCCTGGAGCACGCGCCTCCTCCGGCACCTCCTCCCGCACCTCCGCCGGGGTCGCCACCCGGCGATCTGCTCGCGATTCCCGATGCCGTGCCGCGCGTCGAGGCGCGCGCGAGGCTCGGCAACCCGCCCTTCTACGATGTGCTCGGCCATCGCTATTACGTGCTGGCGAGCGCAGAAGCCTATGTGGCGCGCGGCGTCGCATCCTGGTACGGCCCGACGTTCCATGGCGTGCGCACGGCGATCGGCGAGCCGTACGACATGTTCGGAATGACTGCCGCACACAAGACGCTTCCGCTGCCGTGCTACGTCCGCGTCACGAACCTGCGCAATGGCAAAAGTGTCGTCTTGCGCGTCAACGACCGCGGCCCCTTCGTGGCCAATCGCCTGATCGACCTGTCCTACACGGCGGCGCTGAAGCTCGACATGGTCCGCGAGGGCACGACGCTCGTTGAGGTGCGGGCGATCACCCCGGGCGAACCCTCGGCCTCCGAGCTGACGCGCGCCTCTGAGGCGCCCCCCGCCGAGTTGTTCGTCCAGGCTGGCGCGTTCCTGAACGAAACCAACGCACAGCACCTGCTCGCGAGACTGCATGCGGCGGGGCTCGCGAACGCCTTCGTGATGGCGCGCCCCGAGAAGAGCCGGCTCTATCGCGTACGGATCGGGCCGGTCGCGACAGTCCCGGAGTACGATGCGCTCATCGCGCGGCTCGAGAAGCTCGGCATTCGCGATGCGCGCCTCGCGCTCGATTGAATCGAAGGAACCGACATGGCCGCTCCGCTGCCGATCTGCTATTTGAATGGCGCTTACCTGCCGCTCGCCGAAGCGCGCCTCTCGCCCCTCGATCGCGGGTTTCTGTACGGCGATGGCGCGTACGAGCTGATGCCTGTCTACCGCGGTCGGCCGTTCCGTCTCGCCGATCATCGTGCCCGACTCGCACGCAGCCTCGCCGAGCTCCGCATGGCGGACCCGCTGAGCGCCGACGCATGGCGCGCGATCTTCGCGACTCTGATCGAGCGCAACGGCGGCGGTGACCAGTACGTCTATTGGCAGGTCACCCGCGGCGCGGAATGGGGACGCAATCACGCACCGCTCCCGGACATCGAACGCACCATCTTCGCGTTTTGCGCGCCGCTCCCGCAGCCACCGCCGGAAGCGCTCGAGCGCGGCCTGGTTTGCATCACGGCTGCCGACACACGCTGGGCGCGCCGCGATATCAAGTCAGTTGCACTGCTCGCGAACGTTCTACTGCGCCAACTCGCCGTTGACGCGAGCGCGGCCGAGACCATTCTTCTCGAGCGCGGCGAGTTGACTGAAGCGTCGTCCTCCGCCGTCCATGTCGTCATCGGAGGGGAGCTGCGCACCCCGCCGCGAACGCAGCGCGTGCTCCCAGGCACCACGCGCACCGTGATCGAGCAGCTCGCCGAGCGCGTCGGGGTTCAATATCGCTCTGTTGGCGTGACCGAGACGGAACTGCGCGGTGCGGACGAAGTGCTGCTTTCCGCGGCAACGCGCGAAGTCGTGCCCGTGACCCTGCTCGACGGGCGGCCCATAGGGCGCGGCACGCCAGGCCCTGTATGGCGCCTCCTCTATAATGCGCTGCAAGACTACAAGGAGGAGCTGGCGAAGGAGCCCTGGTGAAGCGCACTCCCCTGCTCACCTTCCCCACTGAATATCCGATCAAGGTGGTCGGACGCGCCTCGGCCGCCCTGCGCACTGAGACCGAGGCGATTGTTTGCAAGCACGCGCCGGATCTCGATTCGAGCCTCACGCGCGAGCGGCTGAGCGCGAACGGCAACTTCCTCTCAATTTCTTACACCATCCGCGCCGTGAGCGCCGAGCAGGTGAGCGCGCTCGCCGCAGAGCTCACCGCATGCGAGTCGATCCTGCTCGTGTTCTAAAACGGTGCGACTTTTGCTGCCACTCTGCGGCGGCGGCGCCCCGTGTGCCTACTAGATCACAGGGGCATGAACATATGCCGCGTAATGCGCCGCTTATAACCGGTTTGTAACCGCCGGATGCTTAACTCGTCGCGATCGGCCGGCTAGGATGGGTCGTCATGTCCATCTCGCTCGATCAGGTCACGAAGCGCTATCAGGGATCGACCGTCGTCAACGACGTCTCCATCGATATCGGCGATGGGGAATTCTTCGTCCTGCTCGGGCCGAGCGGCAGCGGCAAGAGCACGCTCCTGCGCGCCGTTGCGGGTCTCACGGGCGTGGACCACGGGCGCATCTCGCTTCACGGCCGGGACGTGACACATCTTGCCGCGCGATCTCGCGGCGTCGGGCTCGTCTTTCAAAACTACGCACTCTTCCGCCACATGACCGTGGCGGACAACATCGAGTTTGCCTTGCGAGTGCGCCGCATGCGCGCCGCGGCGCGGCGCGCGCGGCGCAACGAGCTGCTGCGGCTCGTGGCGCTCGAGGGACTCGACGACCGGCTGCCCGCACAACTCTCCGGCGGCCAGCAGCAGCGCGTCGCCGTCGCACGCGCGCTCGCTCACAAACCCGAGGTGCTTCTCCTCGATGAGCCCTTCGGCGCGCTCGATGCAAAGATCCGCGAGGAGCTGCGCCGCACGATCCGCCAGGTGCAGCGCGAGCTCGGGATCACGACGGTCCTCGTCACGCATGATCAGGAAGAGGCATTCGCGCTTGCCGACCGCATCGGCATCATGAATCTTGGCCGCCTGCTCGAGATCGGGCGACCCGATGATCTCTACGCTCGGCCGGCGACTCGCTTCGTCGCCACGTTCCTCGGCGCGGCGAACCTGCTGCTCGCCCGCCAGAGCGCCGGCGGCCTCTCCTTCGGCAACGGGCC
>DASXNC010000498.1:0-2143 GCA_036495325.1 Steroidobacteraceae bacterium | reverse complement strand
GATGCCATCATCTCGGTTGAATCGATGGCCGTGAAGCTCGAGCAGGGCTTCGATCGGATGAAGGCCGCAGCTTTCGCCTATACGCACACGGCCTTTCCGATGTTGAGCGGCACACTCGTCACGGTTGCGGGGTTTCTGCCGATCGCGCTCGCTCGCTCCTCGACCGGCGAGTACACGCGCTCGATCTTTCAGGTCGCGGCGATCGCACTGCTGCTCTCCTGGGTTGCCGCCGTCACCCTGATCCCGTTGCTCGGCTACCGACTGCTGCCCGAACGCCGTCACGACCGTTCTGCCGCGGGGCAGGGCACCGTCGAACACGATGTCTACGGGGGGGCCTTCTATCAGCGCTTCCGGGGCTGGGTAACCTGGTGCGTCGATCATCGCCGGACCGTGATCGCCGGCACGGTGACGGCGTTCGTGCTCGCGCTCGGCGCCTTCACGTTCGTGCCGCGGCAGTTCTTCCCGAGCTCGGATCGGCCGGAGCTGCTCGTCGACCTGCGGCTGCCGGAAAATGCCTCGTTCGATGCAACGCTGCGCGAGGCAAAGCGCTTCGAGCACGACCTCGACGGCCGCCGTGAGATCGATCACTACATCGACTTCGTGGGCGCAGGCGCACCGCGCTTTTTCCTGCCCCTCGATGAGCAACTCCCGGCGCCCAATTTCGCCCAGTTCGTCGTCACGGCCAAAGGCGTGCGAGAGCGCGAGGCCCTGGCTGCGTCCCTCGATCAGCTGCTGAGCATCCGCTACTCGACTCTGCGCACGCGCATCAGCCGGCTCGAGAACGGGCCGCCCGTGGGCTTTCCGGTGCAGTTCCGGGTTTCCGGGCCGCAGATCGCAACCGTGCGCCGGATCGCGGATGAGCTCACGGCGCGCTTGCGCAATGACCCCGGCACACGAAATGTGCAGCTCAATTGGGACGAGCCGGCCGAGCGCTCGGTGAGCTTTGAGGTCGATCAGGCACAGGCGCGCCGGCTCGGTGTGACCTCGCAGGACCTGCAAAACTTTCTGCAGACGACGCTCTCGGGCTACACACTGGCCTATCTGCGCAAGCGCGACCTTCTGATTCCGATCGAGCTGAGAGCCCCCCCGTACGATCGCGCCGACCCCTCATCGCTCGAGCGCTACGCCCTGCCCACCGCAACTGGCGCGGCGATTCCCCTCACGACTCTCGGGCGCGTGCGCTACGACCTCGAGTACGGGGTGATCTGGGAACGTGATCGCGAGCCGACGATCACCGTGCAGTCGGACGTGCGCCCGCCCGCGCAGGGGCTCGATGTGACGCAGCGCATCGATCAGGGTCTTGCCGGGCTGCGCGCCGGCCTGCCGGCCGGCTATCACATCGAGGTCGGCGGTTCCGTCGAGCAAAACGCGAAGGCGCAAGACTCCATCGTCGCGCAGATGCCGCTGCTTGCGATCGCGGTCCTCGTGATTCTGATGATTCAGCTCAAGAGCTTCAGCCGCGTGTTCATGGTGGTGCTGACCGCACCGCTCGGGCTGATCGGCGTGGTGCTGGCGCTGCTCGCCTTTCACATGCCGTTCGGCTTCGTCGCGATGCTCGGCACGATCGCGATGTTCGGCATCATCATGCGCAACTCCGTCATCCTGGTCGATCAGATCGAGCAGGACGTGCGGAGCGGGCACTCGCACCTCGAAGCCATCATCGGTGCCACGGTGCGGCGCTTCCGCCCGATCACGGTCACTGCGGCCGCCGCGGTGCTCGCACTGATTCCGCTCCTGCGCAGCAATTTCTTCGGTCCGATGGCCACCGCGCTCATGGGCGGCATCACGGTTGCCACGGCGCTCACGCTGTTCTTCTTGCCTGCGCTCTACGCGGCCTGGTTCCGCGTCGGCCACGACGAACCGGCCCGAGAACGCTCCGGGCAGGCGCAGCTGGCACTTGGGAGTCGGCCATGAAGGAAATGCGCTCTCCGAAAACCCGCGGTTCTGCACGGGTCGCCTCCGCATCGGTCGCCTCTGCAGTTATCGCGGCCTCGATGTTGACGGCCTGCGCGGCCTTTGGACCGCCGCGCACGCCACCAAACATGGGCCCGCCGAGCCACTACTCGGTTGCGCCCGCAAGTCCGCAAGTGCCGGCCGATCAAGGTCCACCACAGCAGCTCGTACTCGGTGCCGCACCCGTTCC
>DASXNC010000497.1:0-2361 GCA_036495325.1 Steroidobacteraceae bacterium | reverse complement strand
TACAGGGAGTCGCAGAGGAGATATTCAGGGAGCTCAAGAGCCCCGGGAAGCGATAGGTCCGGCGAGTGTGACGCACGTCAAGGGTCGACTGCGGCCGCCGCCGCATAATCGCGACGTTTTGTTAGGGCGTTCCCCATGCCCCTCGTGAGCCGCTCGTCCCCCGGCACGGCCAGCATGAGCCAGCGAGCGTTCTACTTGCCTGATCTCTGCTCCCCGCGCGCCGCGCTCGGCGTGGTCGTGATCGTCGAGCTCACGGCGGTCCTGCTGGCGCTCGCGCGCACCAACGCCGCCGTTGGCTTCTGGACGGACCTCGCACGCACCTCGACGTTCCTCCTGTGGGTGGGGCTCCTCGGCGCCTCGCTCCTTTGCGCGATCAGGCCGCGCCTCGAGCGCTTCACGGTCGCGCGAGGATCGGTACTCGCGGTACTCGCGGTTTGCGCCGTGGTGGCTGTGGTTTCTGAAGGCGCCGTGCTCGCCGGCCGCAGCCGCCTCATGGAGGCGACCGGGGTGGCGGGCTTGTTCCCCGGCCCGAACGACAGTTTTCTCCTTCGCAACGTGGTGATCACGCTCGTCGTGACGGCCCTCGCGCTGCGCTACTACTACGTCTCGCACGAGTGGCGCCGCAATGTAGAGATGCAGGCCCGAGCGCGCGTGCACGCACTGCAGGCGCGTATCCGCCCGCATTTCCTCTTCAACAGCATGAACACGATCGCGGCGCTCACCCGCACGGACCCCAGGTGCGCCGAGCAGGCGGTACAGGACCTCGCTGACCTCTTCCGCGCCTCCCTCAACGAACGGCGCGAGACGATTCTGCTCGAGGAGGAGCTCGAGATTGCGCGCACGTACCAGAGAATGGAGCAGCTGCGACTTGGTGAACGGCTCGAGGTCCGCTGGAGTATCGATGGTCTACCCCCGCGCGCACTCGTTCCGAGCCTGACGCTTCAGCCGCTTCTCGAGAATGCGATCTACCACGGCATCGAGCCGAGACCGGAGGGCGGCGCGATCACGGTGAGTGGGGAGCTTGCCGGAGGGCAGATCACGATCGTGGTACGCAATCCGGCCGCTGACCTCGAGCCGGCCCGCGAGGGCAATCGCCTCGCGCTTGCGAACATCCGCGAACGGCTCGCGCTTTTTTACGAGGGCCGTGCCCTCGTCAAGGCGGGCCGCTTCGACGACGAATACATCGTCACACTGCGCTTCCCGCACGTCGAATCGGCCGCGAGGCTCATCGCGTGATTCAGGAACTCCGGAGCGGGGAGGTAAGCGCCGGCCCTGGTGACGCAAACGCAGGCGACGCGGATACCGATCGTGGGGACGGTCAGCCACTGCGCGTGCTGATCGTCGATGACGAACAACCCGCACGGGAGAGGCTCCGCACGCTGCTCGCCGAGGTCGGCGGCGTGGAAGTGGCAGGGGAAGCGGCGACGGGAGTCGAAGCCCTGCAGATCGCCGCCGAGCGCCATCCCACCGTGGTGCTGCTCGATGTCCGCATGCCGGGCATGGACGGAGTCGAAGCGGCGCACCATCTTGCCGCCCTGGCGGCGCCACCGGCGGTCATCTTCACCACGGCCTACGACGAGTACGCGGTGAGCGCATTCGATGCGCAGGCGATCGGTTACCTGTTGAAGCCCGTGCGCAAGGAGAAGCTCGCCTCGGCGCTCTCCCGCGCCGAGCGTCTGACGCGCGCCCGGCTGCATGGCCTCGCGCAGCCGAGCGGCAGGCCGCTCAGCCGCATCGCCGCGCGGCATCGCGACGGTGTGCGGCTCATTCCGATCGAGGAGATCTTCTGCTTCATCGCCGACCAGAAGTACACCACCGTGCGGCACGCGCGCGGGGAGGACCTGATCGAGGACTCCCTGCGTGCGCTCGAGGAGCAGCACGGCGAGCGCTTCGTGCGCGTCCATCGCAATGCGCTGGTCAGCACGCACCACCTCGAGTCGATCGAGCGGGCTGCCGACGGTGGCTGGCTCGTGCGGCTGCGCGGCTGCGCCGAGCCGCTGCCGGTCAGCCGGCGCATGGCGAGCCAGTTGCGCGAGCACTATGGCTTTCGATTCCGGCAAGGCGGGGAGAGCGCCTGAGACTCGAGGCCCCGCGGGCACCGGTTATACTGGCCCGCAACCCTTCAAGGTAGATCGGACGCTCCCAGCTCCGTCCGCAACCGTCGTGGAAACCCTCACCGTCCAGCTCGATGACCGCAGCTATCCGATCCTGATCGGCGGTGGGCTCCTGCAGGATGCCGCCGTGCTCGGGCAGCACGTTCCGGGACGCGATCTGTTACTCGTTAGCAACACGACGGTCGCGCCCCTTTACTCGCGGGCCCTCGAGCAGAGCCTGCCTGACCGCCGCATCGTGCAGGCGGTC
>DASXNC010000496.1:0-2185 GCA_036495325.1 Steroidobacteraceae bacterium | reverse complement strand
GGCCGTTGTCATGTCGCGCCTCAAGATCACTGAAATTTTTCATTCCCTCCAGGGCGAGGCGGACACCGTCGGGATTCCGACCGTATTTGTCCGGCTCACGGGCTGTCCTTTGCGGTGCGGATACTGCGATACGGCGTACGCCTTCCACGGAGGTGACTGGTGGACGATCGAGGAGGTACTCGGGCGCGTGCGCGAGCTCGGCTCGAGGTACGTCTGCGTGACGGGTGGGGAGCCGCTCGCGCAGCGCAGCTGTTTCGAGCTGCTCGCGCGCCTTTGTGACGAGGGGCTGCGCGTCTCACTCGAGACGAGCGGCGCGATGCCGATCGCGGAGGTCGACCCGCGCGTGGTGCGGGTCGTGGATGTCAAGACGCCGGGGTCCCGCGAGGAGCACCGGAACCTCTACGACGAGCTCGCGGGGTTGCGACCTCAGGATCAGGTGAAGTTCGTCATCTGCAGCCGGGAAGACTACGAGTGGAGCCGGAGCAAGGTGCGCGAGCTCGGGCTCGAAGGGCGCTGCTCGATACTGTTTTCCCCGAGCCACGGGGAGCTCGAGGCACGCGCGCTCGCAGACTGGGTACTCGAGGACCGGCTACCCGTACGTTTTCAAATTCAGCTCCACAAGTATCTGTGGGGCGATGTGGCGGGGAAGTGACTGCACCCAGCGCTCCTCCAGCGGTAGTTCACGCGGTGGTGCTCGTTTCCGGTGGGCTCGATTCCGCGACCACGCTTGCTCTCGCACGCGAGCAGGGCTTCGCATGCCATGCTTTGTCGGTCGACTACGGGCAGCGGCACGCTGCAGAACTTGCCGCGGCCGCGGCGGTCGCGCGCGCGCTCGGGGCCGTGGAGCACCGGATCATGCGCGTCGATCTCGCCGGCATCGGCGGCTCCGCGCTGACGGACCCGCGCATCCCAGTGCCCGAGACACCCACGAGCGGCATCCCGGCGACGTATGTCCCGGCGCGCAACACGATGATGCTCGCCCTCGCGCTCGGCTGGGCCGAAGTGCTCGGCGCGCACGACCTGTTCGTCGGGGTCAACGCCGTCGATTGGAGTGGCTATCCCGATTGCCGGCCGCAGTTCATCGAAGCCTTCGAGCGGCTGGCGGCCGAAGCGACGAAGGCAGGCGTCGAAGGCCAGCCGTGGCACATTCACGCCCCGCTCATCCGCTGGTCGAAAGCGCAGATCATCCGCGAGGGAGTGCGGCTCGGCCTCGACTACGGCCCGACCGTGTCCTGCTACCTGGCCGACGGCGAGGGCAGGGCCTGCGGGCGTTGCGACGCCTGCCGCATCCGGCGCGACGGGTTCGGGCACGCCGGAGTGCCGGACCCGACGCGCTATCAATCAGCCTGAGCCGATCGGCGGCACGCGCAAAGCGTGCACCCGGCTCCGGCCGGCGCCTCGGCTCAGAACCCGTGAAAGGTCGCAAACTCCTCGAGCGGCGCGCGCTCGGTGCGTAGGCGATTTGCCGGGTGCGACTCATCGCGATGACCGAGCGACATTCCGCAGAAGAGCATGAGCTCGGGCGGTAGCCGCAGGAATTCGCTCACGATCCGATGCCAGCCTGCCCAGGATTCCTGCGGGCAGGTGTGCAGCCCTCGCTCGCGCGCGAGCAGCATGATGCTCTGCATGAACATCCCGATATCGGCCCACTGATCGGTGCCCATCGAGCGATCGATCGCGAAGAACAGCCCGACGGGCGCCCCGAAGAACTCGTAGTTCCGCGCGTACTGCCTGAGGCGCCGCTCGCGCTCGGCGCGCCCGATGTCGAGCAAGGCATAGAGATCCTCGCCGCATTTGAAACGTCGGGAGCGGTACGGCTCCTTCAGATTCGGCGGATAGATGTTGTACTCGGTCCCTTCGCCGAGGGGATTTTCGACCGCTCGCTCGCGCACGATTCCCACGAGCTCGTGCAGCGGCTCCCCGGTCAGCACGTGGACGAGCCACGGTTGGAGATTCCCGCCGGAAGGCGCGCGCCGTGCCTGTTCGAGAATCGCGCGCACGGTCGCTTCCGGCACCGGAGTCGGCAGGAACGCGCGGCAGCTCATGCGGGTGTCGATCGCTTCGGAAACATTCAAGGCGGGATTCCTCGGACACGGCGGTGTCGGCCGGCGGCGTCGGCCTATGTAGTATCATAAATGGCTCGGCCGCAGCGCCGCGCGGCGGGGCGTTAGCTCAGTCGGTAGAG
>DASXNC010000495.1:0-3147 GCA_036495325.1 Steroidobacteraceae bacterium | reverse complement strand
GTGCTGCGTCAGGCCATGTGCACCGACCGCCGGGATCGCCCGGGCGTGTACTTCGGAACGACCGGCGGAGACGTGTGGGCCGGCGCAGGCGGGGGCGAGCGCTGGCATTTGATAGTGCGTCACCTGCCGGAGATCTACTCCTTGACTTACACCGCTTAGCTGGCGCAGGCGGAGCGTGCCTTGACTCAACCAGCAGCCTGCACCGTCCGGATCGCAAGCCCGCTGCGCTCCTACACGCGAGGGGCGGCGAAAGTCGCAGCCGACGGCGCGACCCTCAGTGAAGTGCTCGCCGATCTCGATCGGCGATTTCCCGGCATCCGCTTCCGCATGATCGATGAGCAGGATGCGATCCGTCCGCACATTCGCCTGTACGTCGAATCACGCGAGGTGAAGTCACTCTCGGACCCGGTCGCGGCGCGCGAGACGGTGCACGTGATCTGTGCGCTGAGCGGCGGGTAGGCTGCACGATGCGGGATTCAACCCTCTCGGCCTCCGAGCGGAGCCGGTATCAGCGCCATCTTGCGCTCGCCGAGATCGGCCCCGCCGGGCAGACGCGGCTCAAGGCCGCGCGTGTTCTCGTCGTCGGCGCGGGCGGTCTCGGATCGCCCGCCGCAATGTATCTTGCCGCCGCGGGCGTGGGAACGCTCGGCATCGTCGATTGCGATCGCGTCGAGCTGTCGAATTTGCAACGCCAACTTCTGTTCGCGACCGCCGACGTCGGCCGGCTGAAAACCCATGCGGCTTGCGAGCACCTCGCGCGTTTGAATCCGGAGATCGCCCTCGAAGCTCATGCGCTCGAGCTGCGCGCGGCGAACGCGCGCGAGGTCCTCGAGAACTACGATGTGATTCTGGATGGAACGGACCGGCTCGCAACGCGCTATCTCATCAACGATGCGTGCGTGATGCTCGGCAAGCCGCTCGTGAGCGCCGCGATCCACCGCTTCGAAGGACAGGTGATGACGTACGTGCCGGGGCGCGGCGCGTGCTATCGCTGCCTCTACCCCGAGGCGCTCGAGGGAGTCGTGGCGAACTGCGCCGAAGCGGGCGTGCTCGGAGTGTTGCCGGGCGTCCTCGGTGCGATCCAGGCGACCGAGGCGGTGAAGCTCGTGACAGCTGTCGGCGAGCCGCTCAGCGGGCGGCTGCTCACGTACGATGCGCTCGAGATGACCTTTCGCGAGTTTCCCGTCGAAAGGCGCGCCGACTGCGCCGTCTGCAGCGAGCGGCCGAGCATCACGATGCTCGCCGATCAGGGCGAGCGCTGCGGCACTTCACTCGAGCGCGTGCGGCGGCTCGCCGCGGCCGAGCTGCTCGAGACGCTGAGGTGTGGCGCCGGGAGCCGCGGCGCTTCGAACGATCGCGCTTCAGACGATCGCGCAGCGGCGGGCGGCAGCTCCGCGGGCATCGTGCTCGTCGATGTGCGCGAGCCGCATGAGTTTGCAATCGGGCGCCTCGAGGGCTCGATCAATATTCCGATCGGCGATCTGCCGCGGCGGCTCGTCGAGATCCCGCGCGGCGCGACGCCCATATTTCTCTGTCGCAGCGGCCGGCGCAGTCTCGCCGCCTGCGAGCTCGCCCTGCGTGGCGGGATCGAGGCGCCGGCGCACCTCGAGGGCGGGCTGCTCGCGTGGGCGCGCGAGATCGACTCGACATTCGCGCTCGACTGACGTGACGATTCCGTTGCCGCAGGCGCCGCGCGCGATCGCGGTGGTGAAGCTCTCAGCAATCGGCGATGTGTGTCATGCGCTGCCTGTCGTTCGCACCCTGCAGCGGCACTGGCCCGAGGCGCGCTTCACGTGGCTGATCGGTCGGGCCGAGGCAGCCCTCATCGGCCGCATTCCGGAGATCGAGTTCATCGTCTACGACAAGCGCGCAGGTGTAGCCGGGCTCGCCGCGGCGCGCCGCGCCCTCGGCGGACGACGTTTTGATCTGCTGCTGCACATGCAGTTCGCGCTGCGAGCGAGCCTCGCCGCCTCACTCGTGCGCTCGCCCGTGAAGCTCGGCTACGATCGCGAGCGCGCGCTCGATCTGCAGTGGCTGTTCACCACGCACCGCATCGAGCCTGCCCCGCGCGAACACGTGATGGACGGGCTGTTCGGCTTCGCGCGCGCACTGGGGGTGAGCGGGCGCGAATACCGCTGGGATATCCCCGTGCCCGATGAGGCGCTCGAGCACGCAGCGCGCGCCATCCCGGTGGGGGCGCCGACGCTCATCGTGAGTCCGTGCTCGAGTCATCCGCTGCGCAACTGGCGCGCCGAGCATTACGCGCGCGTCGCGGATCATGCCGCGCGCGAGCTCGGCCTCAAGGTCCTCCTGTGCGGCGGGGCCTCCGAGCCCGAGCGCCGCATGGGGGCGGAGATCGTGCAGCGGATGCGCGAGCCCGCCGCGAATCTGGTCGGCCGCGACACGCTCATCGGCTTCCACGCCACGCTCGGGCGTGCCTGGGCGCTGCTCACGCCCGACTCGGGGCCGGCGCACATGGCCACCGCCACCGGCGTCCCCGTGATCGGACTCTATGCCGCGACGCGTTCTGCGCGGAGCGGGCCATACTTCAGCCGGCAGTGGTGCGTCGACCGATTCGATGCGGCCGCGCGCAAGTTCCTCGGGTGCGGGGCGGATGAGCTGCCCTGGCGAACCAAGATCGAGCGCCCCGGCGTGATGGACCTCATCGAGCCCGAGGCGGTGATCGAGCGGCTCGGCGCGCTCGCGGCGCAGCGCGCAGCCGAGCGGACTGCGGGCAGCGCCTGAGCAGCGCGCAGCGTAAAATCGCGGGAGGTACCCGAGGACTTGAGAGGTTTTGATCATGGACTACCAGAGCGCCGAATCCCAGGCGATGCAGCTGCAGAACCAGGCCAACGAGACCGCGCAGGCGATCAAGGCGTTCGCGGACAAGCTGCAACAAAAAGTGCCCGACCCCTCCCTGCAGCGCGAGCTCCTGCTCGACCTTCGCGAGGCGACGCTGTCCATTCAGCAGCAGAACCAGTCGGCGCTCGCGCTCATCCAGCAGATGGCCGAGTACATCCACGTGCTCGAGAGCCATCTCGCCTCGATCCAGCAGCCGAGCTTCCAGCCGCGTGGCTGGGCCGCGCAGCCCTACTACGGATCGCGCGGCGGCTTCATGGGCAACGTGATGTCGGGGGTCGGCCTCGG
>DASXNC010000494.1:0-2374 GCA_036495325.1 Steroidobacteraceae bacterium | reverse complement strand
CTGCTTCTGATCAGCGGGGACCCGCTCGCGATGGGGCTCGGGGCGGCCGCGTGGGCGCTCATGACTCTCGCCTATCTGCCGATGGTGCGCTTTTATGGACTCTCGGCTCTCTGGGCGCCTGCGCTGCCGGCGATCGCCGCGTTCTATGCCGGCGCGACGCTCTGGTCTGCCGTGCAGTACCGCCTCGGCCGCGGCGGGCGATGGAAGGGGCGAGTGCAAGATGCGCGGGCTGCCGGCTGAATCGGTAGCGGCGCGTAAGGCGGCCCGATGCCGCGCGGGGTCGCGTGAGCCTCGGCCTCTCAGGCCTCCCCGACCTTGAGGCGCGCGAGGTAGTCGCGCACCGCCTCGCGATGTCCTTCGCTGCTCGTGACGGTGGAGCCCCCCGCGAGGACAAAAATGAAATCCCCGCGCGGCGTGCGGCTCACTTCGCGCACATGCTTTATGTTCACGAGACAGGAGCGGCTAATGCGCAGCACCGGCTGCATCTTGAGCGAGCGCTCCGCCTGCTGGAGCGTGCTGCGTGCATGGAAGACCTGCCGCCCGATCGTCAACCGCACGTAGTTGCGATCACCCTCGATGACCTCGATGTCTTCGGCATCGAGCATGTGCATGCGGCTGCCGATCTCGGCGAGCAGCCGCGGTCGCGCACCGGGCACCGTGGCCCCGCGCTCGAGCTCGGCGAGCACCGACACCAGCGCCGCCTGGCGCTGCGTGGCGCTCTCTGCCTCGCGCCGACGCCGCACTCGATCGAGTGTCTTGCTGAAGCGATCGTCGTCGAACGGCTTGAGCAGGTAGTCGGTCGCGCTCAGCTCGAACGCATCGACCGCGTAGCTGTCGTACGCCGTCACGAACACGATGAGCGGCAGCCGCTGCGGATCGAGCGAGCGCACGAGCTCGAGGCCGTTCAAAGTATCGATCTGGATGTCGAGGAACGCGACGTCGGGCGGGTTCGCGCGCAGTGCCGCGAGCGCCTGGCGGCCGTCGCCGTATTCGGCGACGACCTTTAGATCCGGCTCGCGATCGCAGCACTCGCGCAGCGTGCGCCGCGCCGCGGGCTCGTCATCGACTATCACCACGTCCATCACGACGTCCCGGTCACGAGCGGCATGCGGATCTCCGCGACCCATTGCGAGGTCTGCGCGCGCGGTCCGACTTCGTGCGGCCCGGCCTCGAGCACCGCGCGATTGCCGAAATGGACGGCGAGCCGCTCGCGCACGTTGCGCAATCCGATTCCGCTCGAGTCGCGGCTGCTCGCGGTTGGCGCGCCGGAGCGCGGCGTGGCCATCGTGTTGGTGACCGTGAGGTACAGCTGCCCTCCCGCGATCTTAGCGCTGACACGGATCACGACGGGACCCGCATGGTCCGCGAGGCCATGCGCGACGGCGTTCTCGATGAGCGGCTGCAGGATGAGACTCGGGACCCAGGTGTGCGGCAGCGTGCCCGGCTCCGGCAGCTCGAGACTCAGCCGGTCGGCGAACCGCTGGCGCTGCAGCTCGAGATAGAGCCGCGCAAACTCGATCTCCTCCGCGAGCGGAGAGAGATCGCGCTCGCCGGCCGCGAGGAGCTTCCGCAACAGATCGCCGAGCTGCACGACCATCTGGCGCGCCGCAGCCGGATCCCAGGCGATCTGACCTCGGATCGTATGCAATAGATTGAACAGCGTGTGCGGCGAGAGCTGCATGCGCAGCGCCGCGAGCCTCGCGCCGCTCCAGGCGCGCTCGAGCGCGGCGCTGCGCAGCTCCGACTCCTTGAAGCGCCGATAAAGCGCGAACCCCATGACGAGCGCGATCGCGAACCCGTAGGTGAGCAGAAAGCTCGTGGCACCCGCGATCCAAGTCGAGAAGTCGTGATGCGTCTTCATCGCGACCGAACCGCCGAGGGCCGACATCGACCACGGCATCGAATGCATCTTCCCTTCCCCGACCAGCCATTCGCAGCATCCGAGCACGGGAGTAGCAAGGACCGCGAAGCCGAGTCCGAGCGCGAGCTGGATCGGAATCGTGCGGTACGGCGGCCGCCAGCCGACGCGCAGCGATCCCCAGACACAGGCGAGCAGGACCGGATAGAGCAAGAGGTGCTGCAGCACGCGCGCATGCCAGCCCGCGAAGAACCCATGGGTACCGTCCGGGTCCATCGCGAGGGCCATGCTGTGCGCGTACAGAACGTTCGATAGCGCGACGTAGACCCAGAAGGCCGTGAGGACCGCGACGAGCGGTCCGGCGGCGAGGCTCGTGTGCGCGGCTGGCGACTCGACCTCGAGCGCCGGAGACGCAGTTGCGGCGCGCTCGGTTTTCGGCAGCTCCTCGGTTGTGAAAGGTGTTGCGACGTTCATTGAAGCCAAGCGTACTCCAATTTGTGCGAAGCGGATCAATCG
>DASXNC010000493.1:0-3107 GCA_036495325.1 Steroidobacteraceae bacterium | reverse complement strand
ACATTCTCAGCGCCTACCTCAACGAGATTGATCTCGGCCAGGACGGCGATCGCGCGATTCACGGGTTCGGTCTCGCAAGCGAGTTCTACTACGGCGAGCCGATCAGCGAGCTCGACCTGGCACAGCTGGCAACCCTGGTTGCCGTCGTGCGCGGGCCGACGCTTTACGATCCGCGCCGCAATCCCCTGCGGGCGATCGAGCGTCGAAACCTCGTGCTCCGGATTCTTGCAGCGCGACACCTCGTGCCGGAGGCGAGCGCTCGCAAAGCGATTGTGGAGCCCCTCAGCGTTCTGCCCCGCCCCGGCGGCCGCTACGACCCCGCATACCTCGATCTCGTGCGCCGGGATCTCAAATCGGAGTATCGACAGCGGGACTTGACCGAGCAGGGCTTGCAGATCTTCACCAGCCTCGATCCGCGGGTGCAGCAGGAGGCCGACCGCGCCGTCGAACGCACGGTTCCACGGCTTGCGGCGGGCCACGCTCATCGTGATGCACCGCTGCAGGCGGCGATCGTCGTCACCGCACCGCAGACGGGGGAAGTTCTCGCTATCGTCGGGAGCAGCCAAGTGGGCTCCGATGGCTTCGACCGTGCCCTGGACGCGCATCGGCAGATCGGTTCGCTCGTGAAGCCCTTCATCTATCTTGCAGCCCTCGAGTCTGGCGGCTACCAACCCGCCACGATCGTCTACGACACTCCCGTCCGGGTTCGGATTCCGCACCACGGATTTTGGCGGCCGGCGAACTTTACCCATCAAGTCTATGGACCGGTTCCCGTGGTGCGCGCGCTTGCCGAATCGTTAAACCTCGCGACGGTCGGAATAGGTCTGGAGCTCGGGTTGCCGGTGGTGGCGCAGTCCATCGAGCGCTTCGGACTCGATGAGCCGATTCCCCAATATCCGTCCCTTCTGCTCGGTTCGATCGATCTGACGCCGATCGAGGTGGCGCAACTCTATGGGGGCTTGGCAAACGGGGGGTATCGCCTCCCCCTTCGAGCCGTACGAGCGGTCCTGACTCGAGAGGGCACGTTGGTCAGGACATATCAGTCCGAGCCGGTCGCTGTCGCTCGACCGGACGCCGTGTACACCGTTGATCGCATGATGCAGGTAGTCATGGATCGCGGCACGGGCCGTCCGGCACGGGCGATGCTACCTGCGGGTCTGGTAGTAGCCGGCAAGTCTGGCACGTCGTCCGACTTGCGTGACAGCTGGTTCGCCGGCTTCTCCGGGAGTGATCTCATTGTCGCCTGGGTTGGGTACGACGACGATCGGCCGACCGGCTTCACCGGATCGACGGGCGCCTTGCCCATCTGGGCCGATTTGATGGCAGAGCTGCGCACAGATTCGTGGCACCCGGCGATGCCGGCCACGCTGCACGAGGTGTCGATCGACTATGCCACGGGGTATGCGGCGATACCGGGCTGCTCGACCGACGCGCTAAATGTACCGATTCCGGTGGGCATCGACGTGCCCCCAAAGCCGGGATGTGTCATCGCGGCGGCCCCTTCGCCCAAGGCCGCTCCCGCGGCGCCCGATCTGCCGCAGGAATCTCACTTGCCCCCGGCGAGCCCGCCACCCGTACAACCTGTGGCAACCGGGCGCGTTGCGCAGAGTGCGCTCGAGCGCATCGGACACTGGCTCCACGTCCGGTGAGGGCCCGCGTTGCCGGATGGCTGTTGGTGGCGCTCTGCGCGGGCGCAACTGCCGCGTCCGGGCCGCGGCTCGAGTTCACGGTCCACGAGGGACTCAACACCAACGCCTTCCTGCGCGAGGGCGAGGTGGCCGCCCACCTCGTGCTGCGTTCCGGGACGGATCCGCGCCTGCTCATTGCATTCCCCGCGGGTGACAGCGGCGTTGCAGTCTGGTTCGAGCATCAAAGCCGACCGGTCACTTGGCATCTTCTGAGTTCCCCGATGCCGGCGCACGATCGCGACGCGCGTGGTCGAGTGCTCACCGGAATCGTCGCGGAGGCGAGTGTCGATGCAGCGGACGTTGAGATCCGTCATGCAGTGCTCTCGAGCGTCCGCGTGCTTCGGGATTACGAGCAACTCCAGCGGCTGCCGCGCGAGCTCGAGGCCCCGCTCGTCACGAGAGGCGAAACGCTCACCTGGTCGCGCGACCGGCTCGATGGAGCTGCCGGCTATCGCCTCACACTCGAGATCACCAGCGGGCAGATCGAAGGGAATCATGTGCGGGCCGACGCTCACGGACAGCTTCGATTGCGCATCACCGGGCTCACGGGCGAGCCGCCGTTGAGCCCGCTCGCAGGCGATGCGCTGCTGAACGGAAAGGCCGCCGCCGATCCCAGGGCGCGCGAAACGCTCACCTTTCTCGCCTACCGCGAGAAGCTCCTCGCGGGCTCGTGGCGCTTCAACACCTATTTCGGACGCGACACGCTCATGTCGGTGCGTCTGCTGTTGCCTGCGCTCGCCGCACCCGCGACGGAGGATGCACTGTCCTCGGTGCTCGAGCGGCTCTCGCCCAAGGGCGAGGTGGCGCACGAGGAGGACATCGGCGAGCGCGCGGTACTCGACCATCTGGAGCGCGGCGGCACACGCTCGGCCGCTCCGGTGTACGACTACAAGATGATCGACGAGGACTTCCTGCTTGCCCCTGTCGCGAGTGCTTGGCTGCTCGAGTCAGGACATCGGCGCGCGCAGCCAAGCGCCTTTGCGCGAGCATTTCTCGCTGCCGGCATCGTCACTGCCGACGGACACAGAAGCACCCGCGGAGCCGCGCTGGTTCGAAATCTGCGCTACGCCCTCGAGCGTGCCACCGCCTTCGCTGCCCATCCCGTCGCACGCAGCTTGGTCGAATTCAAGCCGGGATTCACCGTGGGAAACTGGCGCGACAGCGAGTGGGGACTCGGCGGCGGACGCTACCCCTACGATGTGAACGCCGTGCTCGTTCCGGCAGCGCTCGAGGCGATCTCGCTCCTCGATGCGAGTGGCGTGCTCACGCCCTATCTCTCGCCGGCCGATCGAGCGCTGTTCGCCCGCGCGTCCGAGATGGCCGCGATCTGGCGAGGGAAAGCACCGCCGCTGTTCGATGTGACGGTGGCGCATGCGGCGGCTGTGCGCGCAGTTGCGGCCTATGCCGCCGCGCAGGCAA
>DASXNC010000492.1:0-2749 GCA_036495325.1 Steroidobacteraceae bacterium | reverse complement strand
CGAGGCCGCGGCCCGCCGCGAGCGCTATGGCCTCTTCGCGCGCGCGCTTGGACCAGGTGAGGCGTTGCTCACCGCTCACCACCAGGACGACCAGCTCGAGACGGTGCTGCTGCAGCTGCTGCGCGGCGCGGGGCTGCGCGGGCTCGCCGCAATGCCGGCGATCGCGCCCTTCGGCCGCGGCTGGATCGCACGCCCTTTGCTCGAGATGCAGCGGGCGGAGCTCGAGGCCTGGGCGCACGAGCACGCGCTCGCGTGGGTGGAGGATGCGACCAACGCGGACGAGCACCTCGATCGCAATTACCTGCGCCGACAGATCGTCCCGCTGCTTCGAGCACGGTGGCCATCCGCGGCCGGGGTGGTTTCGCGTGGTGCGCGGCACGTCGCTGAAGCCCAGCGTCTGCTCGATCTGCTCGCGCGTACCGACGTGGAGCGGGCCGCTGTCGCGGATGCGCTCGCAGTCACCCGCCTGCGCGTTTTGCCCGAGGATCGGAGGCGCAATGCGCTCAGGTACTGGATCGTTCAGCGGGGCCATACGCTTCCCGATGCGCGCCGGCTCAGCGAGCTCGCGGGAGCGCTGCTCGCGGCGCGGGCCGATGCGCACCCGGAAGTGCGTTGGGGCGACACCCTCGCGCGGCGCGATGGAGATCGCCTGAGTCTGCAGCGCGTAAGCGAGCGCATGCCGAGCCGCGCGCGGGCGCGCGGCGCTGCTGTGACGGACGTCTCAGTTCGCGACGAGATGTCCGCGGAGGCAGGCGCCGCGCCGTTGCTCGATCTCGAGTGGTTTCCGCGGAAGACGGCGCTCGAGCTGCCCGCGGGACTCGGCCGTCTCGAGCTCACGAGAGATCCGCATGGTCCGATCGACCTCGATGCCATGCCGGAGCCGCTGACGGTGCGGCTCCGCCGCGGCGGCGAGCGGCTTCGCCTCACGCCGAGCGGACCGCGGCGGCTGCTCAAGTCGCTGCTGCAGGAGGCGCGCATCCCGCGCGCCGAGCGCGCTCGCATTCCGCTCCTTTGGTCGGGCGAGCGGCTGCTCGCGGCGGCCGATCTGTGGGTTGATGTGGCGGTCCGGGCGGAGGTCGGACGACCGCGCCGCGGCCGTCTTGTCTGGCATCGCTGAGCCTCGGGCGTGGCGCTTCAAAGCGCTCCTCCGGTCTGCTAATCTGTCCGCCCGTCGATCCTGCGGCTGCAATGCCGCCATCTGAGGGTCTCGACGGGAATCCCGACCTCTTCATGAGCCGATTCGTATTCGTCACAGGCGGTGTCGTGTCCTCGTTGGGCAAGGGCATCGCCTCCGCCTCTCTGGCCGCGATCCTCGAGGCGAGGGGCCTCAAGGTCGCGATGGTGAAGCTCGACCCGTATATCAACGTGGACCCGGGCACCATGAGTCCCTTCCAGCACGGCGAGGTCTTCGTCACGCAGGACGGCACCGAGAGCGATCTCGACCTCGGCCACTACGAGCGCTTCGTCCGCACGACGACCGGGCGGAACAGCAACTTCACTACGGGCCGCATTTACGAGCGCGTGATCGCCAAGGAACGTCGCGGCGATTATCTCGGTGCGACCGTGCAGGTGATCCCCCACATCACCGACGAGATCAAGCGCAGCATCGCGCTCGGCGCGGGCGACGCGGACGTCTGCATGGTCGAGATCGGCGGCACCGTAGGCGACATCGAGTCGCTGCCGTTTCTCGAGGCGATTCGTCAGCTCGGCGTCGAGCTCGGCCACAGCCGGTGCGTGTACATGCACCTCACGCTCGTGCCGGTCGTCGGCTCAGCGGAGTCGGGCGAGATCAAGACGAAGCCTACCCAGCACTCGGTCAAGGAATTGCGGGGGATCGGCATTCAACCGGATGTCCTGCTCTGCCGGTGCCGGCATTCTCTGCCGGAGGAGCAGCGGCGCAAGATCGCGCTCTTCACCAACGTCGAGGAGCGCGCCGTCATCTCGGCCGTCGATGCCGACAACATCTACCAGATCCCGATCCTGCTGCACGAGCAGGGGCTCGACGACATCATCGTAGACAAGCTGCGGCTCGAAGTGCCCGCGACGGATCTCACGGAGTGGCGGCACGTCGTTCAAGCGCGGGCGAATTCGGACGGACACGTGGACGTCGCCATGGTCGGCAAATACGTCCAGGTCCGCGACTCCTACATCTCGCTCAACGAGGCGTTGACGCATGCGGGCCTGAAGACTCGGACGCGAGTCAACGTCCACTACATCGAATCGACCGATATCGAGAGCCACGGCACGCGCGCACTCGAGGGAATGGATGCGATCCTCGTGCCCGGCGGATTCGGCGAGCGCGGGATCGAGGGCAAGATCGCAGCCGTGCGCTTCGCGCGGGAGAACCGCGTGCCGTATCTCGGGCTCTGCCTCGGCATGCAGATCGCGATCATTGAGTATGGGCGCCACGTGCTCGGGCTCGCCGGCGCCAACAGCACTGAATTCAACCGCGCCTCACCCCATCCGGTCATCGCGCTCATCACCGAGTGGCAGGACGAGGCCCTCGGCTCCCAGCTGCGCAATGAGGCCTCGGGAAAGGGTGGCACCATGCGGCTCGGGGCGCAGGAAGTCCTGCTCGCGCCGGGCATGAGAGCACGCGAGCTCTACGGGCGCGATACGGTCCTCGAGCGCCACCGTCATCGCTACGAATTCAACAACAACTACATGGATCGCTATCGTCAGGCGGGCCTCAGGTTCGCAGGCTTCTCGCGCGATGGACTGGTGGAGATCATCGAGCTGCCGAACCACC
>DASXNC010000491.1:0-4526 GCA_036495325.1 Steroidobacteraceae bacterium | reverse complement strand
TGTTCGGACATCAGGAGATGCAGGTCGCGATCCGGGCGATCCGCGAGCTCGTCGCCGAGGCCGGCAAGGCGCGCTGGAACTGGCAGCCGGCGGCGGAGAACGCCGAGCTCGCCAGCGCCGTCGCACTGCACGCGGAGGCCGCGCTCGCAAAGGCGTACTCCATCACCGAGAAGCTGCAGCGCCGCGACAGCATCCAGGAAGTCAAGAGCAAGACACTCGCGGCGCTCGCCTCGGGCGAGGGCGCGAAGTGGAAGCCCGAACAGGTCGAGTCACAACTCTTCACGCTCGAGAGCAACATCGTCCGTCAGCGAGTATTGAATGGCGAGCCGCGCATCGACGGCCGCGATGCGCGCACCGTGCGCCCGATCGGCGTGAAGGTGGGACTGCTGCCGCGCACGCACGGCTCGGCGCTTTTCACGCGCGGAGAGACTCAGGCGCTCGTCACGACGACGCTCGGCACGACGCGCGACGCGCAGATCATCGACGGCCTCGAGGGCGAGCGGCGCGAGCCGTTCATGCTGCACTACAACTTCCCGCCGTTCTCGGTGGGCGAGACCGGCATGCTCGGCTCGCCGAAGCGCCGCGAGATCGGTCATGGCAATCTCGCGCGTCGCGGCGTGAGCGCGGTGATGCCGGACATGCAGAAGTTTCCGTACGTCATCCGTGTCGTCTCCGAGATTCTCGAGTCGAACGGCTCGAGCTCGATGGCGAGCGTCTGCGGAACGAGCCTCTCGCTGATGGATGCGGGCGTACCGATCAAGGCGCCGGTGGCGGGAGTTGCCATGGGCCTGGTGCTCGAGGGCTCGCGCTTCAAAGTACTGACCGACATTCTCGGCGACGAGGATCACCTCGGCGACATGGATTTCAAGGTCGCCGGCACGAGCGACGGCGTCACGGCCCTGCAGATGGACATCAAGGTCGAGGGCGTCACGCCCGAGATCATGCGCATCGCGCTCGATCAGGCGCGCGAAGGCCGCCTGCACATCCTCGGGGAGATGAATAAGGTGCTGTCGGCGCCGCGGGCGGAGATGTCCGAGTGGGCGCCGTCGATCATCACGCTGAAGATCGATCCGGAGAAGATTCGCGACGTGATCGGCAAAGGCGGCGCAGTCATCCGGCAGATCACCGAGGAGACCGGGACGACCATCGACATCGAGAGCGATGGCACGGTCAAGATCGCCTCGGTGAACGGCACGGCGGGCCGCGAAGCCCAGCGCCGGATCGAGCTCATCACCGCCGACGTCGAGGTCGGACACATCTACGAGGGCCGCGTGGCGCGGCTGATGGACTTCGGAGCGTTCGTGACGATCCTCCCGGGCCGGGACGGCCTCGTCCACATCTCGCAGATCTCCGACGAGCGAGTCGAGCGTGTGAGCGACAAGCTCAAGGAAGGAGATGTCGTGCGCGTGAAGGTGCTCGAGGTCGACCGTCAAGGGCGCATCCGGCTCTCGATGCGCAACGTCGAGGCCGCGTAGTGTCGGCGCGCTGAATCGCTCCCCAGCGATTCGGCACTCGTCTCGTCGCGGCTCGCCCCGGCCCTCGCTCTTCAGTCACTCTCGCCGCGGGAGCGCGGCGAGGCGTTCATGAGCGTCCGGAAGATCTCATCCTGAGCCGAGCGCCAGCGCTGGAAGTTCTTCGGCGCGACGGCGGCTGCGACCTCGTGCGGGTCCACGCCGATCACGTTCTTCGCGCGCTCGCGCAGCTCTCGTTGTTGATTCGCGAAGAGTTTCAGGCTCTGCTCGAGATAACAGCCCGTCACGTGCTGCATCGCCCCGCCCCCATAGGAGCGAATGAGCTGCGAGAGGAATTCGCGGCTCATCATCGGCTCGCTCCCGTGCTCCTGGTCGGCAATCACCTGCAAGAGGATGCTGTTGGTGATGTCGTCCTGGGATTTCTTGTCCAGCACGATGAAATCGACATGGTCGATGACGAGCTTGCGTACATCCCCGAGCGTTATGTAGCGGCTCTCGACCGTATCGTACAACCGCCGGTTCGGATACTTCTTGATGACCCTCGGTTCGCTCATCACAAGCTCCCGTCTTGTGTCGTTGAGCGCCGCCGTCACGAGACCGGCGGAACCCCTCCCCGCGCCGCGTGTCACGGCGCCTTTGACCCCCGTGCATACCTTATTACACGCCGGGTGAGGTACCCAAATTAAATTGCAAAATCTGCCTCTGGAGCGCGGACCGTCCGGACGCGGTACAGCGGGGCGGGGCGAAAGTGGCGAATGGCCCAGTCGAGCTGGACTCCGGGTGCCTCCCGGCCGAGGTCGGTAGGCGGCTCCTGCCCGAGCAGCCGCAGCGTCTCGGCGAGCCATGCACCGGAATGGAGCAGATCGATGGGTGCCGAGCGTCGTGACTTGGCGAGTTTGCTGCCGTCCGGCTCCACGACGAGCGGCAGGTGGGCGAAGCGCGGGGCTTGACGCCCGAGCGCGCCGGAAATCGCGATCTGCCAGGCCGTGCTCTCGAGGAGATCGGCGCCACGGACCACATCGGTTACGCCCTGTGCGACATCGTCTACCGTCACGGCGAGCTGATAGGCGACGAGGCCGTCGCGGCGGCGCACGATGACGTCGCCAAGCTCCCGCATTGAGAAGGCCTGCGGACCCTGGATGCGGTCGTCGAAGCGGACGACCTCGCCGTCATCGATCCGGAAGCGCGAAGCGGTGGGGCCGGGACGGGCCGGTCCGTTGCGGCAGGTACCGGGATAGCCGTGCTCCTCCGTACCGGCGAGCTCGCGGCGGGAGCAGCTGCAGGGATAAGTCAGCCCGCGCGCGGCAAGTGTGCCGAGGGCCGCCTCGTAGCGCTCCACCCGGCGGCTCTGGTATTCGACTTCGCCGTCCCAGGTGAGGCCGAGGACCTCGAGCGTGCGCAGAATGAGATCTGCGCCGCCGGGCGCGACGCGCGGGGTATCGAGATCCTCCATCCGCACGAGCCAGCGGCCGCCGTGACACCGGGCGTCGAGGAAGCTCCCGACAGCGGCGAGGAGGGATCCGAGATGCAGCGGCCCGGTCGGGGAGGGGGCGAACCGCCCGACGTACCCCGCGGGGGTGCCGTCAGCGAAGCCCTCAGCGATAGCGGTCGTCGCGGTCGCCGTACTGGCGCTCGCGTCGTTCCCGCCGCTCCTGAGCCTCGATGCTGAGCGTCGCCACCGGTCGCGCCTCGAGACGCTTGACGCCGATCTCCTCGCCGGTCTCGAGGCAGTAGCCGTAGGTGCCGTCCTCGATGCGCTTCAAGGCTTCGTCGATCTTCCGGATGAGCTTGCGCTCCCGGTCACGCGTCCTCAGCTCGAGGCTGAACTCCTCTTCCTGGGTCGCCCGATCGTTCGGGTCCGGAAAATTCGCGGCCTCGTCCTTCATGTGGGTGACGGTGCGGTCCACCTCGACCATCAGGTCGCGCTTCCAGCTGAGCAGGATGTTCCGGAAGTGCTCCGTCTGCTCCTTGCTCATGTACTGCTCGCCGCGCTTGGCGATGTACGGCTTGACGTTCCGTGGGCCCGCGAGAAGGCTGCCCGGCTCGGCGATCTCGGACTCGTCGCCCTCGCCGCCGGAGGCGAGCGGCTGCGCGCGCGCGGGCGCGACCGGCGGAGCCTTTACCGTAGCCGGAGAAGAGCCTGCCCGTGTACCTTCCTCAGCCCGGGCAGCGGGCTGTGCGTGTCCCGCAGTTCGCATCAGTTCAGTTGCTTCCGTTTTGTTTCCGTTGACGGTGCCGGCCGCGCCGGCGCCGACGGGTCCGGCGGAGGCCGTGGGTACGACCTTGCGGACGGACACCGCTTTGGGCCGCGCGTGGCTCACCGGTTTTGCCCTCTCGGGGGGCTTGCGCGCCGCCGCCTTCCGCGGCGCGGCGCGACTGGCGGGCCGCTTGCCTTTGGCAGGCTTCGGCGCGGGTTTCTTGACCGACATCAGTCACTCCTCAAAGCATGGAGCCTGTCGAAGGACGCGCGATTATACCGGCGCATCGGAGCCTGTACAGGCCGTGCTCGCAGGCCTGAAATCAAGGCCCGTCGCCTCGAGGAGGGCGCGGTTGGACGGGATTCGGGTGCGGGAACCAATCGCGGAGCTCGACCCCTCAGGGCAGCGTGACGACCGGCGCGGGGGTCCACTCCGGACGCCGGCGCTCGACGACGACGGTCGTGTAGATGCCGCCGCGCACGTTGAAGCGCGCGCTGAGCCGCAGGAAGCGCGGAGCGAGAAGCTCATCGAGAGTGGCGGCGATCTCGTTCGTCACGGCCTCGTGGTAGGCGCCGCGGTCGCGAAACGACCAGATGTAGAGCTTGAGCGACTTGAGCTCGATGCAGAGTCGGTCGGGGACGTATTCCAGCTCGAGCGTCGCGAAGTCGGGCTGCCCCGTCTTCGGACAGAGACAGGTGAACTCCGGCAGCGTCATGCGGATCGTGTAGTCGCCCTCGAGCGATGGGTTCGCGAAGGTCTCGAGCGGGTGGCGGCGCGAGTCGGCCATGTTTCAAAGGCACGTGACAAAGGATTAATTTATCATGTGCGGCGCGGGCGCGCGGCCTGCCGCATTTCG
>DASXNC010000490.1:0-2103 GCA_036495325.1 Steroidobacteraceae bacterium | reverse complement strand
GCGGCGAGGTAGGCGCGCCAGCCTCCGGCGCTCGTGATGTCCTGCGCGCCCTTGATCGCCCGGGGCTCTGCGACGAATCCACGCACGCTCGCGCCGTCGGCCAGCACGACCGTGCCGATTGCAAGCGGCGGCGGGACTTCCGCGACGAAGCTCCCGAAGGCGGCGAGCTCGAGCTCGTACACTTCGAGCTCGATCGAGCCCCCGCCAGGTCCCACGTGGACCAGCGCGGGCTTGGGGGGCGTCTGATCGCGCATTGCGTACAGGCGATAGAGCGGAGCGGTGTAGGTGCGTGCGATGAGACGAGCGCCACGGGAGGTGAGCTGCGGATGGAGCGGCATGCCTGCGAGATGCGCACCGACCACCGCAAGTTTCACGGTGTCCACTCGGGGTGTCTCGTCGAGGGGCGGTTGCTCGATGGGCTGCGCCGACTCCAGGCGCCGCGCGAGATCGATGATTCCGCGATCCGCCCAGGCCGGACCGATCAGGCTCACTCCGAAACCCGTGCCATTCTCTCGAAACCCGGCGGGTACGGCGATCGCGCTCATGTCGAGCAGATTCACGAAGTTGGTGTACAGACCGAGTCGGCCGTTGAGTACAGTCGGCTCTGCGAGCACCTCGCTCAGGCGGTAGATGGTCGGCGCTGTGGGCAGCAGAAGAGCGTCGATCCCGCGCCACATCGCCTCCGCTTCGCGCGCGTGCTCCTGAAGCGCGTAGAATCCACGGAACGCGTCGACGGCCGAGAGGCCGCGGCCGGCCTGCACGATCGCGCGCACGACGGGGTGAATGGCATCCGGCGAGCTCTGCAGCAACTCGCTCAGCACCGCCGTCCGCTCGGCGACCCACGGTCCTTCGTAGAGCAGCCGCCCTGACTCGGTGAGCGGTGCGGCATCGATCTCGACGATGGTGCCGCCCACGCGGCGCAAACACTCCGCCGTCGATTGAAACAGAGCGGCGGCCTCCGCATCCCCGTGGAAGACTAGCTGATCGGATCGGGGCACTCCGATGCGCACGAACTCGCCGATCTGCCGAACCGCCGCGGGTAGACGCCGCGAGTAGGGGTCTGCCTCGTCGAACGCCGCGAGCACGTCGTCGACGATCGCGGCGTCCTCTGCGCTGGTGGTGAAGGTCGTCACGCAGTCGAGCGTACGGCACGCGGGAACGAGCCCGCGCGTGCTCCAGCGGCCGCGAGTCGGCTTGAAGCCCGTGAGACCGTTGAAGGCAGCAGGAACGCGACCGGACCCGGCCGTATCGGAGCCGAGCGCGATGGGTACGATGCCCGCGGCGACGACGACGGCCGATCCCGAGCTCGACCCTCCGCTCACGAAGCTGCGATTGAACACGCAACCGAGCGCACCATACGGCGTGCGCGCGCCTGTGAGGCCCGTGGCGAACTGATCGAGATTGGTTTTTCCGATGAGCACGGCGCCCGCATCGATCAAACGGGAGACGACTGTCGCGGACTCGCGCGCACGATAGGCAAAAGCTGGACAGGCTGCTGTGGTCTCCATCTCCGCGACGTCGAGATTGTCCTTGACGGCGAATGGGACACCCGCGAGCGGCAGGTGCTCGCCGGCGGCAACGCGCGCGTCGACTGCGCGTGCGGCGGCAATCACTCTCTCGCGCGCCGCGCGGCTGATCCAGGCCTGCGGCTGGATCGCATCGTAGTCGTCCGCTCCCGCGAGCGCCTCGCACGCGACGGCCTCGGCGCTCGTGAGGCCGACCGTCACCTCATGTGCGATGCTCGCCGCCGTCAGCCACCGCATGAGCTCAGCTCCCCGCGACCGCGTGCGGTGCGGCCGTCTCGAGCGCGACCATCGGCATGCCCGGCGCCACGGCCTGGCGCTCTTTGATATACACCGCGCGCACGAGACCGGAAAAAGGGCTCGGCACGCTGCATTCCGTCTTCATCGCTTCGATCGCTGCAATGACCGTGCCCTTCTCGATGCGATCGCCCGGACGTACGTAGATTCGCCAGACATTCCCGCTGAGCGGCGCTTCGATGATCTCGGCGCCGTTCGGAACTTCGAGGGGCGCCCGCACCAGTGTGGTGCTCGCGTTGCCCTCGGCGCGTGCAAGCTCATCGACCCGCTCCCATGCGGTGCA
>DASXNC010000489.1:0-5665 GCA_036495325.1 Steroidobacteraceae bacterium | reverse complement strand
TCGAGGTGGTGAACCCGGTGGTCGAGGGCTCCGTGCGCGCCCGCCAGGAGCGCCGCGGCGATGCACGCGGTGAGCGCGTGCTGCCGCTCCTCGTGCATGGCGATGCGGCCTTCGCGGGACAAGGCGTGGTGATGGAGACGCTGCAGCTCTCCCAGGCGCGCGGCTTCTCGACCGGCGGTACGCTGCACCTCATCATCAACAACCAGGTCGGCTTCACGATGTCCGACCCACGCGATGCGCGCTCCACGATCTATTGCAGCGACGTGGCGAAGATGCTCGAGGCCCCGATCTTCCACGTCAATGCGGACGATCCGGAGGCCGTCGTCTTCGTTGGGCGGCTCGCGCTCGAGTATCGCGTGAAGTTCGGCAAGGACGTGGTGATCGATCTCGTCTGCTACCGCCGTCACGGCCACAACGAGGCGGACGAGCCCGCGGCGACCCAGCCGACCATGTATCGCGTGATCCGCCAGCACCCGACCGCGCGCAAGCTGTATGAGGACCGGCTCGCCTCCGAGGGGGTGATCTCCGAGGCCGATGCGGCGGATATGATGGAGCGCTACCGCCAGGGGCTCGATGAGGGACGCCCGCAGGCGCGTGCCTCGCTCGGCATGATCGGCAACAAATTCACCGTCGACTGGAACAAGTACAGGCAAGTCGATTGGACAGAGCAGGTGCAGACGAGCGTCCAGCCTGCCCGGCTCGCCGCGCTCGGCGAACGCATACTCGCGGTGCCGCCGGGTTTCACGCTTCATCCGCGCGTTGCGCAGGTGATGGCGAACCGCGCGAAGATGCTCGCAGCCGAGCTTCCGCTCGACTGGGGCTGCGCGGAGACCCTCGCCTACGCGGCGCTGCTCGAGGACGGATTCTCCGTGCGCCTCTCGGGCCAGGACAGCGGGCGCGGCACGTTCTTTCATCGCCACGCCGTGCTGCACGATCAGGCGTCCGACTCGACCTACGTGCCGCTGCAGCACATCCGTGAGCATCAGCCGCGCTTCGAGGTGATCGACTCGGTCCTGTCGGAGGAGGCCGTGCTGGGCTTCGAGTACGGCTACTCGACCACCGAGCCCAACGCACTCACGCTCTGGGAGGCGCAATACGGGGATTTCGCGAACGGCGCTCAGATCATCATCGACCAGTTCATCTCATCGGGCGAGGCGAAGTGGGGCCGTGTTTGCGGGCTCACACTGCTCCTGCCGCACGGCTACGAGGGCGCCGGCCCGGAGCACTCCTCCGCGCGCCTCGAGCGCTTCCTGCAGCTCTGCGCCGAGCAGAACATGCAGGTCTGTGTTCCCTCGACTCCGGCGCAGATGTTCCACATGCTTCGCCGGCAGATGCTGCGGAGCTTTCGCAAGCCGCTCATCGTCATGACGCCGAAAAGCCTGCTGCGGCACGAGCTGTCGGTCTCGAAGCTCGAGGAGCTGACGCGCGGTACGTTCGCCCGTGTCATCGACGAGGTCGACGACGTGCCGATGCGCGAGGCGCGTCGCGTCGTCTTCTGCAGCGGCAAGGTCTATTTCGATCTGCTCAAGGCCCGGCGCAAGGAAGGGCTGCGCGATGTGGCGATACTTCGCATCGAGCAGCTGTATCCCTTTCCGGGCGAGGAGTACGAGGCGGCGCTGCGCCGCTATCCGAACGCGCGCGAGGTCGTCTGGTGCCAGGAGGAGCCGCAGAATCAGGGTGCCTGGTACCAGATTCGCCATCGTCTCGAGGGGCTGAGCCACAATCGGCGCGTGCTGTACGCCGGGCGCGCGCCGGCCGCCGCGCCCGCGACCGGCATCATGAGGCTGCACGAGGCCGAGCAGCAGGCACTCGTCGAGGCCGCGCTGCGTGCGACGGCGACCGAGGAGACCGGCCGCGACACCGCGCGGCTCACCGTGACGCCGATCCGCAAGAGCCTCTGACGTCCGACCGGAGACCCGCCGATGACCATTGAGATCCGCGTGCCGCAGCTGCCGGAGTCGATCACGGACGCGACCCTCGTCGGCTGGCACAAGCAGCCGGGCGAGCCGGTGAGTCGCGACGAGAACCTTGCCGACCTCGAGACCGACAAGGTCGTCCTGGAAGTGCCGGCACCCGCGAACGGTGTCCTGCGCGAGATCAAAGTGGAGAGCGGGACGACCGTAACCAGCGGCCAGCTGCTCGCGGTGCTCGAGGAGCGCGCCGCCGCGGCGAAGGGCGCGGCGGCGCAGTCCGCCACCGCACCGCAGCCCGCGACGACATCGCAGCCGACCAAATCACCGCAGCCGGTCGCTTCAGCTCAGCCGGCGACATCAACGCAGTCAGCCTCGGCATCGCGGCCGGGCTCGGCCGTTGAGTCTCGCTCTGCGCCGCAGGCCGACGCAGGCGTGGCGGCGCCGAATGCTGGCGCGGCGGGAGCGGCGCAGGCCGGCAGACTCAGCCCGTCGGCGCGACGCCTCGTCGAGGAGAACCGGCTCGATGCCGGTGAGATTCCGGCGACGGGCCGCGATGGTCGCGTCACGAAGTCCGATGTGATCGGCTATCTCGACAAGCGCTCTGCGCCGACTCCGCTCGCTCCGGCGGCACGTCCGATTCCAGCGCGCGCCGGTCGCGCCGAGCAGCGCGTGCCCATGACGCGCCTGCGCCAGCGCATCGCGCAACGACTCATCGAGGCACAGTCCTCACAGGCGCTACTCACTACGTTCAACGAGGTCGACCTCACTGCCGTGCAGGAGCTGCGGGCCCGGTACAAGGATCGATTCGAGAAAGCCGAGGGTGTGAAACTCGGCTTCATGTCCTTCTTCGTCAAGGCCTCGATCGAGGCGCTCAAGCGCTTCCCGGTCGTCAATGCCTCGGTCGACGGCACGGACATCCTCTATCACGAGTATTACGACATAGGCGTCGCCGTCTCGACGGACCGTGGACTCATCGTGCCGATCGTACGCGACGCCGACACCAAGAGCTTCGGCGAGCTCGAAAAGGAAATCGGCGCCTACGCGGCGAAGGCGCGCGAGGGCTCCATCGCCATCGAGGATCTCACGGGCGGCACGTTCACCATCACCAACGGCGGCGTCTTCGGCTCGCTCATGTCCACGCCGATCGTGAATGCGCCGCAGAGCGCGATTCTGGGAATGCACAAGATCCAGGAGCGCCCGATGGTCGTGAACGGTACGATCGCGATCCGGCCGATGATGTACCTGGCGCTCACCTATGATCACCGCATCATCGACGGGCGCGAGGCGGTGCAGTTCCTCGTCGCGGTGAAGGACCTCCTCGAGGACCCGGGCCGCATGCTGCTCGGAGTCTAGGAGCGCGCATGGCAGACTCATTCGACGTGATCGTGATCGGAGGCGGTCCCGCAGGCTATCCGGCGGCAATCCGCACGGCGCAGAACGGACTCACGGTCGCGTGCATCGACGAGTGGAAGAACCGCGACGGCGCGCCGGCATTCGGCGGGACCTGTTTGAATGCCGGGTGCATTCCTTCCAAAGCTCTGCTCGAGTCAACCGAGCTCTATCACCGCCTGCGCGAGGAGTTCGCGACCCACGGCATCCTCGCCTCGGGAGTCGAGGTCGATCTCGCGACGATGCAGAAGCGTCGTGCCGGGATCGTGCGCAAGATGACCGACGGCGTCCTGGCGCTGTTCAAGGCGGCGGGAGTGACGCCGCTCCAAGGGCATGGCCGGCTTCTTCCGGGGCGGCGCGTCGAGTTCACGGCGCACGACGGCTCGAAGCGCGAGCTCGTGGGCCGCCACGTCGTGCTCGCGTCCGGGTCGGTGCCCACCGGGCTCAAGTCGGTACCGTTCGACGGTAAGCAGATTCTCGACTCCTGGGACGCGCTCGAGCTCGGGGAGATCCCGAAGCGGCTGGGCGTCATCGGTGCCGGTGTGATCGGTGTCGAGCTCGGGAGCGTGTGGCGGCGCCTGGGGAGCGAGGTGATCCTCATCGAAGCGCTACCCGACTTCCTTGCGACATCCGATCAGCAGCTCGCGCGCGAGGCCCTGCGCCAATACAAGCGCCAGGGACTCGATATCCGCCTCGGTGCGAAGGTCACCGGCGCCGTGCCTGGCCGCGAAGGCGTGAAAGTCGCTTACGAGGATGCGCAGGGGGCGCACGAAGTTACGGTCGACCGGGTCATCGTGGCGGTCGGCCGTCGACCGAACACGCGCGATCTCTGGGTGCCCGAGGCCGCCGTGCCCCTCGATGAGCGCGGATTCATCGAGGTCGACGCTCACTGCCGTACGCCGGTGGATGGCATCTGGGCGGTCGGCGACTGCGTGCGCGGTCCGATGCTCGCGCACAAGGGGAAGGAAGAGGGAGTCATGGTCGCCGATCTGATCGCCGGCAAGTATGGCGAGGTGAACTATCGGGCGATTCCTTCGGTGATCTATACCGCCCCGGAGATCGCAACGGTCGGCGCGACGGAAGAGGAGGTCAAGGCGAGTGGCCGCGCGTACAAGGTGGGCCTGTTCCCCTTCCTCGCAAACGGCCGGGCGCGAGCGCTCGAGGCGACGGCCGGCTTCGCGAAGCTGATCGCCGCTCGGGATGACGATGAGATTCTCGGCGTGCACATCATCGGTCCGCTCGCGGGCGAGTTGATCGCCGAGGCGGTCCTCGCGCTCGAGTATTCCGCGAGCAGCGAGGATCTCCAGCGGACCATGCATGCTCACCCGACGCTCTCGGAGGCCGTGCACGAGGCGGCGCTCGCGGCGGACAAGCGCTCCATCGACGGTATCAACCGTTAGAACGGCCGCAGCGCAGAGATGGCCGAATACCGGCTCACGCTCGAGGATATCCGCGAGGCGCATGCGCGGATTCGTCCGTTCATCCATCGCACGCCGATCATGACGAGCGCTTCGCTCGATGAGCTCGCCGGCGCGCGCCTTTTTTTCAAATGCGAGAACTTCCAGCGGATCGGCGCCTTCAAGGCCCGGGGCGCGCACAATGCCGTCTTCTCCCTCACCGACGCGGAGGCGGCGCGTGGAGTCGTCACGCATTCCTCTGGCAATCACGGGGCGGCCGTAGCGCTCGCTGCGCGCAATCGGGGCGTTCCCGCGTACGTCGTGATCCCGAGAAACGCCGCGGAGGTCAAGAAGGCCTCCGTCGCGCGTCTCGGCGCGCACGTGACGCTCTGCGAGCCGACGCTCGAGTCGCGCGAGGCCGAGGCGCGCCGCCTCATCGCCGAAACCGGCGCATCGTTCGTGCATCCGTACAACGATCTGCGCGTCATGGCGGGGCAGGGAACCTCCGCGCTCGAGATGCTGGAGGATCAACCGGAGCTCGAGGTGCTCGTCTGCCCGGTTGGGGGCGGCGGTCAGCTGGCCGGCATCGCGGTCGCGGCGAAAGGCCTGCGGCCCGACATCTTGATCGTAGGCGCCGAGCCTGCGCAGGCGGACGATGCGAGCCGCTCATTCCGTGCGGGCCGGATTCTACCTGCCGGCAACCCACGGACGATCGCAGACGGACTGCGCAGCTCCCTCGGGGAGTTGACCTTTCCGCTGATCCGCGCCCACGTTGACGAGATTCTGACGGCGAGCGAGGAGGCGATGATCGAGGCGATGCGCCTCGCTTTCGAGCGCCTGAAAATCGTTATCGAGCCTTCGGCCGCGGTTGCGCTCGCCGTGCTCCTCGACCGCGCATCGCCCTTGAGGGGACGGCGCATCGGGGTGGTTCTCTCGGGCGGAAACGTCGATCTCGAGCAGCTGCCC
>DASXNC010000488.1:0-1623 GCA_036495325.1 Steroidobacteraceae bacterium | reverse complement strand
GCGGTGCGAAGCGGCTCGCGAAGCGCGGCGTGTACCGTGATGCAGGCGTTCGGCGAGATCTCCGTCGCCGCCGCCGCCGCTGCGACGCGCGGATCGATCGCCTCGATCATCCGCCCGAGATGATGCGGATGAATGGCGCCTATGACGCACTCCTTCGCGGAGATCTCGCGCCCGTCCCGGGTGCGCACGCCGCTGGCGCGGCCGCCCTTGACGAGCACTCGCTCCACATCGACACCGCTTTGCACCTCCCCGCCGTGATCGCGAATGAAAGCCGCGAGCGCCTCCGTGAGCTGCCCGCTGCCGCCAGCCGGTACCCCGAAGCCGTACGCCTCGAGGAATCCGACAAACACGAACACTCCGAGCGCCGTCGCCTTCTCATCAGGGGAGACCAGGTTCTCGCCCGCGACCCGCGCGAAGTGCATGCGCACGCGATCGTGCTCGAAGTACTGGCACAGCAGGTCATGGGTGCTCATCTGCGTCAGGCGCCAGAGCGAGCGTCCCTCCGGACTTTGATCCATCATTGCCGTGGAGGCGCCCATCGGCGCGGGTGCGCTGTAGAGCGTCGACTCGATCATCGGCAGCCACCGCGCAGCCTCTTCGGCGAGCCGTACGTACGCGTCCGCATCGCGCGAGGAGTATTTCGCGATGTCGGCACGCGTCCGCTCGCGGTCACGGTGCAGCGCCAGCGTCGCGCCGTCCTCGAAAATCGAGAGCATCGGCACCTCCGGCACGATGTACTTCAGACCGTACCGCGATTTGAGACCGAGCTCATCGTTCTTGAGCAGGGGATTGCCCTGGATGAAGATATGCGCCATCGAATGCTGGTCGTGCCGGAATCCCGGAACCGTCAGCTCGCGCGTGACCACGCCGCCTCCGAGCCATGCATTGCGCTCGAGAACCAGCACACTGCGGCCCGCGGCGGCGAGATAAGCAGCCGCCACGAGGCCGTTGTGCCCCGAGCCGATCGCCACGATATCGAAGGATTTCGTCATTGAACGTCCCCAGACAGCTCCCGTCGAGCGTGAATGTTACCAACTGTGATGATCAGGGAGCGCGTTGCAGGTGCTATGCGTTAAGAGCCGATTCAACAGCCATTTTTTCCCGCCCGCCGGGTGTTCGGGAAGCCGTTTTCCGGTAGTCTTTCGCTCCTTCGATTCCAAGAGGACAGAGTGGACGCATTGACCCAGCAGGAAGAGCGGGAGAACGAGGAGGCGCCCGCCGTGCTGCGGGAACCCCCCCGCCCGAGCCCGGCCGCGATCCCCGAAGGCCCGCCCGACATCACGGAGAGCCCGATCGGCCCACAAGGCGAGCCGCCCGGGGGCAGCGCGCGTCGGCGCCGCGTGGTCATTATTGTCGCGGCGGCGCTGCTGCTGCTCCTTGTTTTCCTCGTCGTCAGAGGCCTGCACCGCGGAACTGCCACCGAGCAGCGCGGCGAGGGCCAGTTCGCGCAAGGCTTTTCAGGCGGGGAAGAGGCGCCGATTGCCGTCTCGGCCGTCCGCGCGGAGTCGGGCGATATCGCCGTGCGCATTCCGGCGCTCGGGACCGTGACCCCCCTCGCGACCGTTACCGTGAAGACCCAGGTGACCGGGCAGCTGCAGACCATCGCCTTCAAGGAGGGCCAGC
>DASXNC010000487.1:0-2181 GCA_036495325.1 Steroidobacteraceae bacterium | reverse complement strand
GGCGAGGGGTCGTCACGGCGCCGCTCGAGCGCGGCGAGTACTTCCGCCGAGTGGGGCGCATTGCCCAGCGCCACGGCGACATTTCTGGACCACCGCTCATAGCCGATGCGGTAGATCGCCGAGCCGCGCATCCGTTCGTCGAATTCCGACTCGGTCCAGGCGAAGAGCTCCGAGAGGCGCGATGCATCGAGTCCGTGGCGCACCTTGAAATCCGGGTGGCTCGCAGCGCGGGCAAACTTGTTCCACGGACAGACGAGCTGGCAGTCGTCGCAACCATAGATGCGGTTGCCGATCGCTTGTCGGAACTCCGCGGGGATCGGGCCCGGGTTCTCGATCGTGAGGTACGCGATGCAGCGTCGCGCGTCGAGCCGCTGTGGCCCGAGGATCGCGCGCGTCGGACAGGCCTCGATGCACGCCTCGCAGGTGCCGCAGTGGCTGCTCGCGGCGGCATCGATCGGCAGGGGCAGATCGGTGAGGATCTCGCCTAGGAAAAACCAGGAGCCGGCATCGCGCGCGAGGAGGTTCGTGTGCTTGCCGATCCAGCCGAGCCCGGCTGCACGCGCGAGCGCTTTCTCGAGCACCGGCGCGCTGTCGACGCAGACGCGATAGCCATACGGACCGATGCGCTCGACAAGCTCCTCGGCGAGCCGCGCGAGCCCCCGGCGCATGACCTTGTGATAGTCGCGGCCGAGCGCGTAGCGGGAGACGTAGCCGCGCTCGGTGTCGGCCAGCGCGGCGAACGGCTCGTGCGCCTCGGCCGGCCAGTAGTTCATACGGACGCAGATCGCACGCACGCTCCCCGGGGCGAGCTCGGCGGGGCGGCTGCGCATCGTGCCGTGGCGCTCCATGTAGCCCATCGCGCCGTGATAGCCCGCGGCGACCCACTCGTTGAGGCGTCGCTCATCTTCCTCGAGCTCGACCCCGCTCACTCCGAGCGCATCGAACCCCAGCTCGCGCGCCCGTGCACCGAGGTCGCGTTTAAGCGACTCGAGGTCGAGCTCGGCATATTCGCGGGCGGGCTGCATAGTGAAAGTATAATCAGCCGATGCCTCTACCGGCCTCGCTCTACTCCGCCTCCCAGGTGCGCGCGCTCGATGCGTACGCGATTGGCGAGCTGAATACTCCCGGCTACACGCTCATGAAGCGCGCCGGCGAGGCAGCGCTCAGGTATCTGCGCGCCCGCTGGCCGAGGTGCCACCGCATCGTCGTCGTCTGCGGCGGCGGCAACAATGGCGGAGACGGTTACGTTCTTGCGCGCTTCGCGCAGGCGGCCGGACTTACGGTAAGCGTGCTCGCGGCCGCCCCGCCCGAGCGCCTGACGGGAGATGCGCGCCAGGCGCATGCCGATTGGACGGCAAGCGGCGGGCGCGTGCAGGCATTCGAGGCGAGCCTGCTCGGGCAGGACGATGTGATCGTCGATGCGCTGCTCGGCACCGGCCTGGCGCAGCCCGTGCGTGCGGAGGCCGCGCAGGTGATTGAGGCGATGAACGGGGCAGGGCGCCCGATCTTTGCACTCGATGTGCCCTCCGGCCTCGACAGCGACACGGGCGAGCCGCGCGGTACTGCGGTGCGCGCGGACTGCACGGTGACGTTTGTCGCGCTCAAAACCGGGCTCTTCGTCGGCCGCGGGCCGGAGCACGCCGGCGCGGTTTATTTCGACGATCTCGAAGTGCCCGTCCCGGCGGAGCGCGCCGAGTTCGCCCCGCGCCTCGAGCGGATCATTGAACCCGAGATTGCTGCGGCACTGCCGCCCCGCGCGCGCACCGCGAACAAGGGAGACTTCGGGCGGGTGCTCATCGTGGGAGGTGGCCCGGGCATGCCGGGGGCGGTGCGGCTTGCCGGCGAGGCGGCCTTGCGCGTCGGCGCAGGGCTGGTCACGGTGGCCGTATCGCCCGACAACGTTGCGGGGATCGTCGCTGGCCGGCCTGAGCTCATCTGCTTGCCGCTGCACGAGGTGAGCGGACTCCACGAGCCGCTCGAGCGCGCGGATGTGATCGCCATCGGCCCGGGTCTCGGCAGGAGTCCCTGGGCCGCGGATGTGCTCGCGATGGTGCTAAGCACCGACAAGCCGCTCGTGGTGGATGCAGATGCGCTCAACCTGATTGCCGAGAAGGCACGTGGTGAGAGCGCCCCACCGCGCCGCGAGAACTGGGTCCTCACGCCGCATCCGGGCGAGGCCGC
>DASXNC010000486.1:0-3109 GCA_036495325.1 Steroidobacteraceae bacterium | reverse complement strand
CAGGACTCCTCGGGTGCGGATCCCCAGAATCCGATGGCGGCCATGAGCGCCGATCGCTCCTCGCACCTCGAGCCGCTCCTCTCGACATGGGGTGTAAGCTTCGATCCCAAGCAAGTGATCGGCGATGCCGACCACGCTTTGAACGTCACCATGCGGCAGGGCCAGGAGCCCGTGCGCCATCTCGGCATCCTGGGGCTCGATTCCACGAGCCTGAATCACGAAGACGTGATCACCTCGGGGCTCTCGGAGGTCAACGTCGAGACGGCGGGCTTTGTGACGCCGAAGAAAGGCGCGACCACGACATTCGAGCCTCTGCTTCAAACGAGCACCGATTCCGCGCCGATCCCCGCCTCAAAGTTCGCGATGCTGTTCGATCCCGCGACCCTTCAGGACGGCTTCCATCCGACGGGGGAGCGCTACACCATCGCGGCCCGCATCACGGGGACCGTGAAGAGCGCGTTCCCCGGCGGCCCGCCCGCCGGCGTGAAGCCGATCCCGGGTGAAACGGCCCTCAAGGCTTCTGTGAAGCCGCTCAACCTCGTCGTCGTCGCCGACTCGGACATGCTCGCGGATTATCTTTGGGTCCACGAGCAGAGCCTGTTCGGGCAGCAGATCGCGACGCCCTGGGCGAGCAACGGCGACTTCGTGGCGAACGCACTCGACAATCTCACGGGTAGCGCCGATCTCATCAGTGTGCGCGGGCGCGCGGCATTCACCCGCCCGTTCACGCGCGTCGAGCGGCTGCGCGCGTACGCGGACCAGCGCTTCCACGCAAAAGAGCAGGAGCTCGAGAACCAGCTGCACCAGACCGAGGACAAGCTCGCCGCACTTCAGTCACGGCGCAACGACAAGACCTCGCTCATCCTCACGCCCGAACAGGAGCACGAGCTCGAGCAATTCCAGCAGGAGAGGCTCGGCATACGCAAGCAGCTGCGCGACGTGCAGCTGAGCCTGGATGAGGACATCAACCGCCTCGGCACGATTCTCAAGGTACTCAACATCATCGTGGCGCCCGCGCTGTTCGCGATGATTGCGTTGGCTCTCGCCTGGCGCCGCCGGCGCCGGCTCTCCGTCGCGCACGATGCGGCTACGCGATCCGCTGCGCATTCGGCGCCCCTCGAGGTGGCCGCCAGCACCGCGGCCGGCGCGGCGGGCGGCAATGCGGCCGGAGGGCAGCGCTGATGAATCTCTCCTCCCGCGGGCTTACGGCTCTGCTCGCTGCGGGCGCAGTCCTCATCGCGATCGCGCTGTGGGTGTCCTCGCGCAATCCTTCGGCGGATGTTGGTAGCGCAAACCAGCCCGTCCTCCCCGGTCTCGAGCACGAGGTGAACGCGATCACGCAGGTGAAGCTCGCGAAGGGCGACGGCAGCCACGCGACGCTCGAGAAGCGCGCCTCCGACTGGATCGTCGCCGAGCGGGATTATCCGGCCGACTCGAGCCGGGTGCGCAAGCTCCTGCTCAACCTCTCGAGCCTCAAGGTGCTCGAGGAGAAAACGAGCGATCCGGCGAGCTATGCCGATATCGGCGTGGAGGACGTGACCTCACCGAAGGCGAGCGGTACCCGCATCGATCTCCTCGAGGGCGGCAAGACGGTGAGCCTCATCGTCGGCAAGCTCTCGGGAACGGATGGCACATTCGTGCGCGCAGCCGGGGCGAAGCAAAGCGCGCTCGCCACCCCGCAGCTCACCCCGGACGCCGATCCGCGCCGCTGGCTCGATTCGACCTTGATCGAGCTGCCGCAGAACCGCATCAAAGCGGTCACCGTGAAGGCGGCGGCGGGCCCCGCGTACACCGTCACGAGAGCGAGCGCCAAAGAAGCTGATTTCATCGTACCCGGGCTGCCGAAGGGCCGCGAGCTCACGAGTCCGAGTGCCCCGGATTCGGTTGCGGGCGCGCTCGCCTCGTTGAGCCTCGACGACGTGCGCAAGGCGGGCGGTCCCGGGACCGAGCCCGCGCAGGCGACGTTCGAGACCGTCGACGGACTGAAAGTCGATGTGACCGGCCGCAAGGACGGCGACAACCGCTACATCGCGCTCTCCGCCGAATCGAGCGCGAAGGGCACGGCCGATGAGGCCAAGGAGCTCAATGCGCGCCTCGGAGGCTGGGAAGTGGAGATTCCCGGCTACCAGTACGATGCCATCTTTCAACCGCTCGATGGGATGCTCAAGAAGCCGGAGCCGAAGCCGGTGAAGGCCGCCGCTAAATCGAAGGAACACAAGGCCTCGAAGCCGCCGGTCAAGGCTGCTACGTAGCACGACTGCGCTCCGGGGCCGCCGCTGCGCGGTGGCCGCCTGCCCTGCCAGCCGCTATATTGCCGGTGTCATCTCGTTCGTCCGCCAGGAGCCCTCCCATGAGCAAGCATGTCGTCGTGCGCGAGATCGCGCGAGCGGACACCGGCGTGATCTCCGCTCTCGGCAGCTACGGCGTCGCGACGGTGCACGAGGCGCAGGGCCGCATCGGTCTGCTCGCCGCCTACATGCGCCCGATCTATCCGGGCGCATCACTCTCGGGGTCGGCCGTCACGGCGCTCGTACCGCCCGGTGACAACTGGATGATTCACGTCGCGGTCGAGGTGTGCCGGCCGGGCGACGTTCTCGTCGTCGCGCCGAGCTCGCCCTGCAGCGACGGCTATTTCGGCGATCTGCTCGCAACTTCGCTGCAGGCGCGCGGCGTGCGCGGCTTGATCATCGATGCGGGCGTGCGCGACGTGGCGACGCTCACCGACATGAAGTTCCCCGTGTGGAGCAAGGCGATCTGGGCGCAGGGCACGGTCAAGGCGAGCCTCGGCTCCGTGAACGTGCCCGTCATCTGTGCCGGCCAACGCATCGAGCCCGGTGATGTCATCGTCGCGGACGACGACGGCGTGGTCGCCGTCAGCCGCGCCGATGCCGCGGTCGTGGCTCAGGCTGCGAAGAAGCGCATCGACGGCGAAGAGGCGAAGCGCAAGCGCCTCGCGGCGGGTGAGCTGGGCCTCGACCTGTACGAAATGCGCGAGAAGTTGAAAGCCCTGGGCCTCGAGTACAAGTGAGGAGCGCGCGATGCCTATATCCCTTCATGCCGCCACCGTCCTCTCCTGGCGCCAGACCCTCGGCGCCGTCTCCGGCCTGAT
>DASXNC010000485.1:0-2554 GCA_036495325.1 Steroidobacteraceae bacterium | reverse complement strand
TAGCCCCAGAGCATTACGTAGATCGTTGCGAGGGAGACGATCGCCGGCTCGAGCGCCGAGGCGAGGCGCGCCGTGTTGTCACCGATGTAGTTCACGAGCTGGCCGTCGAGCCAACTCCAAAAGGTCGCGAAGAAGCCCATCCCGTTCGCCTCTCGGTGTCCCGTTCCAGTCTCAGGGAGCCGGCTCGAACCGGGTATCGAATCGGCCGTGTAGCGCCACGACCTCCTCGCGCTCGCGCTGCTGGTCGGACCAGCGCTGTGACTGGATCGCGCGCTGCAAGATGTCTAGCTTCGTCTGCTCGTTCGCGACCATGGTCTGCTCTGCGGCGATGCGCGCGCCGAGATCGAGGATCGCCTTCTGATCGGAGGCACCTGAAATCGCCCCGATCAGCTGTCCGAGCGAGGCGAAGCGGCCGCTCGAGTTCGTCAGCGCTGCACCGTCGATCGCCTGCGCGAGCGCCGTACTGCCACGAACCGCCGTCAGGTAGCCTGCCAATTGCCCAAGTTGCGCGAGCTGCGGCGCGGTGAGAACGGCGTTTTTCCCGACGAGCGCCTGCATCGCGCCTGCAAGCGCGCCCCAGTTTCCTGCGTTCCCGGCGAGCAGGGATTGCAGATCACCGGCGCTCGTCGGCAGGTAATTCCGAACGGCGCCGGCGAGGAGCAACTGCATGCCGCGGTCGCCGGTCATACTGCGAAAGGTTTGCTGGGATGCGGCGAGCTCGCTTCGGGCGGTCGCAAGCTCTTGCTCGACCAGCTGAACTTGCTGGACGAGCTGCGCGATCGCGCCCACATCGACCACCGCCCACTGCGCGTGGGCCGCGGGTGCGGCCGCGAGTAGCGCAAGCAGCCAGAAGCAATGAAGTGCGGTGCGGCGGGTTCTCATTGTCGGTCCTCCTGATGTGGCAACAGGATCACGGGCGGCCGTGCGTACCTCGGTTGAAAGTCGTGCTCATGCGCGCGCGTACGACGCCGTGAAGCGCCCCAGCCAGAGCTCGGGCTCAGGACCGGTCTCCGCGATGAGCCGGTTCATGCGCTCGACCTCCTCCGCGCGGCCGGAGATGACGGCAAGCTCCGCATCGAACCCGCGCAGGTCGAGCTGACACACCACGCTGTGCCTCCCCTGCTTCACGAGGAACATCCGCGAGCCGGGCTCGAGCTCATCCCGGAGAAGCTTCAACTCGCGTTCCGTGAGCCCGAAGCCCGCCATGAATTCCGCTTCGCTCGCCTGGGCGTTCGGAAAAAAGATCTTCGTCGGCGTCTGCTCGATGAGCGTGCGACTGATGGGACTCGCGAGCACGTCGCTTGCGCCTTGGGTCGCGAGGCACATGATCGCGTTCAACTTCCGCCAGGTTTTCGGTCCGTCCTTCGCAAAGCGCTCGAACGCGGGGTCGTCGAGCAGGCGCCAGAACTCGTCCATCCAGCAAACCAAGCGGCGCCCATCGAGCAGCCGCCGCACGAGGTGGAACAGATAGAGCGTGACGGGCGGCCGCGTAGTTTCGTTCTCGAGGAAATCGGTCACGTCGAAACCCATGAGCCGATGCCCCTCGAGTCGCATGGCGATCGTGTCCTCGGCGTTGTCGAACACCCAGGCGTAATCGCCGCGCGCCGCAGCGCACCAGCGTGCGAGGCGCGCATGCACCCCCTCCGGGTCCGTGGGATCGAGGAACTCGAGCAGCCTCGAGAGCCGTCGCTCCGCCCGCTCGAGTGCTAGCGTGCCGCGTAACGCTTGATCGAGGTCCGCATGCTCGCGCACCGTCAAGCCGCGCCCCCCCGCGGGCCGCGCCAGCGTCGCAAGCCACGCCCTGAGAAATTCCTCATCCTGCGCGGTGTGAGGCAGCTGCAGTGGATTGAACCCCGTTGGCGTGCCGTTCCGGAGTGGGAGGTAATCCCCGCCAAGCGCCCGTACTAGAATCTCGAGCCCCCGGTCCTTGTCGAAGATGATCTGGGTGGCCTGCTGGCGGCAGAGCATCGCGACCAGAAAGCCGATGAGCACTGTCTTGCCCGAGCCCGTGGGTCCGCAGATGAGCGTGTGCCCCGTATCACGGCCGGAGCCCCCGTCTCCCCCGTCGAGATCCCCCGCGTGCAAAGAAAAGTAAAAAGGGGAGCGCGCGCTCGTCACGAGCAGCGCGAGCGCCTCGCCCCAGTGATTCCCGGTTGCCCGACCACCCACGAAGTTATGAAAGGGCGCCATGGCGCAGAAGTTGCGGGACGTGATCGGTGCCTTGCGCGGCCGCATCGGAAAGTTGCCCGGCAGTTGCGCCCAAAAGGCCGCCTCGAGAGCAAGGTCCTCGCGCGCGACCGTGACACCCGTGTCGGCAAGGAGCGTACGCGCTGCCGCGAGCCGTTCGTTCAGGGAGCGCGCGAACTCTTCCGCCGAAACAGGCGCCGCCGCGTCCTTCCAGTCGCCAAGGACCTGCAACGTGAGATGATGATCTCCCATAACGAACTCGTTGCTCGTGAGCGCGTCGAGCGCGTGCTTCAGCTCCTCGGCCTGGGAGACCGCAAAGTCGCCAGCGTTCGCCATACGGTTGTACTGTCGCTGCAGCAATCCCTGA
>DASXNC010000484.1:0-2637 GCA_036495325.1 Steroidobacteraceae bacterium | reverse complement strand
CCTCGGCAAGCAGGCGATCGATGACGACAATAGCCAGACCGGCCCGATGCTGGCCGCGCTCTGGGGGCGACCACAGGCGACGTTCGCCTCGAAAATCGAGATCGCGGGCGAGCGCGCGACCGCCGTGCGCGAGGTCGATGCCGGGCTCGAGACGCTCGAGGTGGAGCTGCCCGCGGTATGCACGACGGACCTGCGGCTCAATGAGCCGCGGTACGTGAAGCTCCCCGACATCATGAAAGCGAAGCGCAAGCCGCTCGAGACGCTCACCTTCGCGGCGATCGGCCTCGAGCCGCCCGCCGCGCGTGTCCGGGCCGTTCGCTTCGAGCCGCCGCAGCAGCGGCAGAAGGGGGTCCGGGTGAAGGATTCGGCGGAGCTCGTCTCCGCGCTCAAGGACAAAGGACTCCTCTGACGTGGCTCGAGTACTGATCATCGCCGAGCACGACGGCTCGGCACTCAATGCCAGCACGGCGAAGTGCGTGACCTGTGCGGGCGCAATCGGTGGTGCGATCGATGTCGCCGTGTGTGCCGCGCAGGCCGGCCCGGTTGCCGGTCAGGCGGCGAAGCTCGCCGGGGTCGCGCGCGTGCTCGCGGTCGAGAATCCAGCGAATACCCACCCGCTCGCCGCAGTGCTCGCGCCGCAAATCGCGGCCGTCGCGCGCACGGGCTACACGCATGTGCTCGGTCCCTCGACGACGTTTGGGCGCGATCTGATGCCCCGCGTCGCCGCGCTCCTCGATGCCCCGCAGGTGAGCGACATCATGGCGGTCGACAGCCCCGCGCGCTTCCGCAGGCCGATCTACGCGGGCAACGTCATCGTCACAGTCGAAGTCGAAGCGCCAGTGATCGTGGGGACGGTGCGTACGGCCTCCTACCAAGCTGCCGCAGCCGACGGCTCGGCCCCCATCGAGCCGGCAGCCTCCGGAGTCGAGCTCCCGTCGCACACCCGCTTCGTGTCGGTCTCCGCCGCGAAGAGTGACCGTCCGGACCTGCAGACCGCGCGGCGTGTCGTCTCCGGCGGCCGTGCGCTCGGGAGCAGCGCGGGCTTCGAGCTTCTCTACCGGCTCGCCGAGAAGCTCGGAGCGGCAGTCGGCGCTTCGCGAGCGGCGGTCGACGCCGGCTACGTGCCGAACGAGATGCAGGTTGGGCAGACGGGGAAGATCATCGCACCGGAGCTGTACTTCGCGATCGGCATCTCGGGTGCGATCCAGCACCTCACCGGCATCAAGGATGCCCGGACGATCGTCGCGATCAACAAGGACGCGGATGCGCCGATCTTCGAGGTGGCCGACTACGGACTCGTCGGCGACCTGTTCGAGATCGTGCCGCAGCTCATCGACCTGCTCTAAGGCACATGGATCGTGCCCGCCGCCGTAGGTGGCGAGCGGCGAGCGAAAACCACGCTTTTCGCGAGCCGCAGCGAGGATCGCGACAGGGATGTCCGATTCCGAGCTAGATATTCAGAGGCTTGCGAGGATGTTCTCGGCGGCCGATACCTTGAACTCGCCCGGCGCCTCGACATAGACCTTCTTGGCGACGCCATCTTCGGCGACGATGGCGAAACGCTGGCCGCGCGTGCCCATTCCGAAGCGGCTCGCATCCATCGTGAGCCCGAGCGCGCGCGCATAGTCCCCATTGCCGTCGGCGAGCATCAGCACCTGCTCGCCCGCGTTCTGAGACTTGCCCCAGGCATTCATGACGAACACGTCGTTGACCGCCATGCAGGCGATGGTATCGACGCCCTTGCCCTTGAGCGCCTGCGCGTTCTGCACGAAGCCCGGCAGGTGCTTCGCGTCGCAAGTGGGCGTGAACGCGCCGGGGACGGAGAACAGCACGACCTTCTTGCCCTTGAACAGCTCATCAGTCGAGATGTCCTTGGGCCCCTCCGATGTCATGCGCTTCAACGTCCCTTTGGGCATAGGGTCGCCGGCCTTGATCGTCATTGCACTGCCTCCGGAGCTTTCCGAGCTCAGCGACTCGCCACTGTCCCGCTCTGCGAGTGGGCGCGTACGGACCAGAGGCTCGCGAGGCGCTGCACCACTGGATCTTCGGTCTTCACGTCATGGAAACTCTTCACGGCGGCATCCTTGTTCCCCGCCTTGAGCTGCGCGATTCCGAGCATGAGCTTCGCCGCCGCAGCATCCTTCAGGCCGCCCTTCTCAATGCCCTGCTGCAGAGCCGTGACGGCCTGATCGTATTTCTGGTAGCTCAGGTAGCCCGTGCCGAGCGCCACGGATTTCTCACCCGTCGAGGCACTCTGCGCCTCCTGCGCCAGCTTCGGAAGCGAGGCCTGATCGATGACGGACTCCTTCTTCGCCTTGTCCAGCAGCCGCTGTGCGCGCTCGCGTACGTGCTGGTCGGTGAACACGTTCTCGCCAAAGCCCTTCTCGAGCACTCGCTGGGCCTCGCCGGGGAAGCCGAGCTCGAGGGAGAGCTGCGCCATGTCCGCGTATTCGTGCGCTTGCTTCATCGCGCCGACGTCGCTTGCAAGGCGGTAGATATTGAGCATGTCCGAGTCGTTGTTCTCCGCCTCCTTGGTGTTGTACATCGTCGTGATGAGGTTCTGCCAGTACTCGGGCTTGGGATAGTACGTCACCAGGCGCTCGAAGGAGCGCGTCAGGCACTGCTCGTCATTGAGCT
>DASXNC010000483.1:0-1955 GCA_036495325.1 Steroidobacteraceae bacterium | reverse complement strand
ACGGATGCCGGTCGATGGAACGCCGTGCGGCCGAGCGTGAGCACGCCGAGCACGATGCCGAGGATCGCCGCCTCCTCGTAGTCGAAGCCCTTGAGAATCGCTGCGGCGGCGCCCGCGACGAGGAGCCAGACGGCTGCGGTGTAGGCGGCGCGGATACGCCTGAAGAGCGCGCGAGCGAGAACGAGCAGCGCGAGTCCGATGATGCTTGCCGCGAGGTGCGCGATCTCGACGACGGCGAGCGGCAGCAGGCGATTGAGCGGCGTGAGGCGCGTATCGAGCTCGGGAGTCGCCCCGGCAACGAGCAGCACCGTGCCCGCGACGAACGTCAGCGCGCCGGCTACGGTGGGTACGACCGGTGCCACGAAGGCAGCCGCGCGTCGCCGCACACTCTCGAGCCGCGCGAGCTGCGCGCCGAGCTCTTCACCGGCGAAGGTGAGAGCGGCCGCCGCGAGCGGCGTGAAGTAGTACACGATGCGATAGGCGAGGAGCGACCCGAGCAAGGCGTCCGGGCGCGACTCGGGCACGGCGAGGACGATGATCGCCTCGAAGACACCGATGCCGCCCGGCAGATGCGTGATGAGCCCGGCGGCGATCGCAACCGAAAAAATGCCCAAAAAACTCAGATAGCCCACGTGGGTCGAGTGCGGCAGCAGCACCCAGAGGACGCCGCCCGTGAATGCGAGATCGATCGAGCCGAGCGCGATCTGCGCGAGGCCGAGCGCGGCGCCCGGCGGACGCAGCAGCCATCCGCGGATCTCGAGCCTGAGGCGCGGCATCGAGGACCAGGCTGCATATGCCGCCACGAGTGCCAGGAGCACGCCTCCAATCACGAGACACCAGCCGGGGACGGTGTGCAGCGTGGTCGCCGCGCGCACGGGATCGGCGACGAAAGAGAGGCCCGCGAGCAGCGCGATGCCGAGCGTGGTCGTAAGGCTGGTGTAGCCCGAGAGGACTGCCACATCGGTTGCCGTGAGGCGCGAGGCGGCATACAGGCGCAGCCGAAAGGCAGCGCCGGTGAAGGCTCCGAAGCCGAGATTGTGGCCGAATGCGTTCGCAATGAAGCTCGCCGACAGAACGCGCGTCAGGGCGACACGCGGGGATGCCGAAGCGCGCAGAGCACGCAGGTAGGCGAGCGCGAGCACGTCATAGCAGCCGAGCGCGAAATAGCTCGCGGCCGTCAGCGCGTAAGCGAGTTTGAGCGCACTCGCCGGGATCGCGTGCAGCGCGCCGAGCACGTCGCGGACGTGCAGCCGCGCGAGCTCTCCGTGCAGGAAGTAGGCGGCGAGCGCGAAGACGAGCAGGGCGGCGAGCGGCCCGAGCCAGCGCGGACGACCCGCCTCGGCCGATGGGAACACTAGCGGGTCAGGGGCTTGTAGCGGATGCGGTGCGGCTGGGAGGCGTCCTCGCCGCGGCGGCGCTTGAAGTCCTCGATGTACTCCTGGTAGTTGCCTTCGAACCAGACCACCTCGGAGTTGCCTTCGAACGCGAGGATGTGCGTCGCGATGCGGTCGAGGAACCAGCGGTCGTGCGAGATGACGACCGCACAGCCGGGAAAGCTCGTGAGCGCCTCTTCGAGGGCGCGGAGCGTCTCGATGTCGAGATCGTTCGTCGGCTCGTCGAGCAGCAGCACGTTGCCGCCGGATTTGAGGACTTTCGCGAGATGCACGCGGTTGCGCTCGCCGCCCGAGAGCTCCCCGATCATCTGTTGCTGCTGGGCGCCCCGGAAGTTGAAGCGGCCGACGTAGGCTCGTGAGGAGGTCTCGTAGCTGCCGACTTTGATCGCATCGAGACCGCCCGAGATCTCCTGCCACACGGTCTTTTTGTCGTCGAGCGCCTGCCGCGATTGATCGACGTAGGCGAGCTGCACGGTCGGCCCGACGCGAATCGTTCCCGCGTCGGGCTTCTCCGCGCCGGTAAGCATGCGGAACAACGTCGTCTTCCCGGCGCCGTTCGGA
>DASXNC010000482.1:0-7230 GCA_036495325.1 Steroidobacteraceae bacterium | reverse complement strand
TGAGCGCCACGCTCGCCGTGAGCCGACTGAGCTGGACGTTGAGCGCGGTCTCCTCGCTCGCGAGGCGGGTCGTCTGCGCGGAGATGACACGGCTATAGGGGACCGTGCCCGCCTTGTACTGATTGAGCGTCAACGTCTCGGCCTCGCGGGAGGCCTTGACGAGCTCGTCCTCGATGACGGCCTGCTTCTCGAGCACGCGGAGCGTGACGAGCTCGTCCTCCACCTGCTGGAAGCCCGAGAGCACGGTCTGGCGGTAGTCGTGGACGCTCGTCTGGTAGGCCGCCCGGGACTCGACGACTTGCGCCCAGCGTGCCCCGCCGTTGAAGAGCGTCTCGGCCAGTGAGGGACCGAACGACCAGACGCGATTCGAGGCGCGGATCAGCTTGTCGAATACGGCGCCCGAGTAATCGATGGAGCCTGAGAGCGTGAGACTCGGGAAGAACGCGGCGATCGCCACGCCGATCTTCGCGTTCGCGGCCGCCATGTTGCGCTCCGCCTCGGCGATATCCGGGCGACGCTCGAGTAGCATCGACGGGATGCCAGGCGGGACTGTCGGCACCGAGGTCGCAAGCGACGTGGGCTTGATTGAGAAGCCTGCGGGCTGGGTTCCGACGAGCACCCCAATCGCGTGCTCGAGTGTCGCCCGTTGGATGCCGGCATTGACCTGCTGAGCCTGCGCCGACAGCAGCTGAGTCTGCGCGGTCACGATGTCCGCTTTGTACGCGACGCCGACCTTGTAGCGTGCCTGCGTGATGTTCAGGGCGCGCTGGTCGGCCGCGACGATGTCGTTCAGCAGGATCTGGAGCTGATCCTGGGAGCGCAGCTCGAAGTAATCGGTCGCCAGCTGGGCCTGGGCCGAGAGCTGCGCGGCCGCAAGCGCCGCGGCGCTTGACTCAGCCGTCGCGCGCGCATTCTCGACATTCCGGCGCACCTGGCCCCAGATGTCGAGTCCCCAATCGAGCGAGGCGCCGGCGGTGTAGATGTTGCGAGTCGACGCGCCCGCGGCGGTGAACCCCGCGCCGCCCGAACCGCCGCTCGGAATCACAACGCCACTGCCGCCTCCGCTCGAGGTGCGATCCAACGACGTGCTGACCGACAGAGTCGGCCAGAAGCTAGCCTGCGCCTGGAGCACGAGCGCTCGAGCCTCCTCGACCTGAGCGGCGGAGGCTGCGATGTTCTCGTTGGAGATCGCGACGCGCGACTCGAGACCGTCGAGCACATCGTCGTGGTAGATACTCCACCACGGGCCCCGAGCGAGCGTGTCGGCAGGCTCGCTCGGCTTCCAACCATCCTGCTCCTTGAATGCCGGTGCCGCGACGAACGGCGGGCGCTTGTAATTCGGCCCGACGGCGCAGCCGCTTGCGATGAGCGCGGCACCCGCCGCGATCAAGACCCCCCTGAGTTGCTTCATACACCGGCTCCGGCGCCCGGGCCGCCCAGATCGAGCCGCGGCGTCGCACGACCCATTAAACGCGCGAGTAGACGTGCGAGCCATGCCGAAAAGCGGTTCAAGCAGAGATAGACGGCGGGAGTCATATAGAGCGTGAGCAGCTGGCTTACGATGAGGCCGCCGACCATGGCGATTCCGAGCGGCCGGGTCATCTCGGTGCCGGGACCGTGCGAGAACGCGAGCACCAGCGCCGCGGCGAGAGCCGCGCAGGTCGTCATCATGATCGGGCGGAACCGAACCGAGCAGGCATGAGCGATCGCCGCGGGCGGAGGCAAACCCAGCCGCCGCTCCGCATCGACGCCGAAGTCAATGAGCATGATCGCGTTCTTCATGATGATGCCGACAAGTAGCAGAAAGCCGAGAAAGGAGACGAGCCCGAGCTGGGTGTCGGTTATCCAGAGCGCGAGCAAGGCACCCAAGGCAGCCGAAAATATCGTCGGGAGAATGATGATTAACGGATAGCTGTAGCTCTCGTAGAGCACCCCGAGCACGATGTAGACCGCGATCAGCGTCCCGAGCAGCATCGGCAGCTGACTGCTGGACTGTTGCTGGAAGAGCTGCGCGGTGCCGTAGGTGCTGCCCTGGATGCTCACCGGGACATGAATGCGCTCCATCGTGCGCTGAACGGCTGCGAGCGCCTGATTGAGCGAGACGCCGTTGGGCAGGTTGAATGAGATAGAGGTGGAGGCGGAGATGCCCGTGTGATTGACGCTGACGGGCGTCGTGCCCGTTGCGAAGTGGCTGAAAGCCGAGAAGGGCACCATCGTCTCGCTCGCGATGCTCACCGCCGAGCCCGTCGAGGTGTTGCCGCGTCCGGCGTTCGCGAGCGAATTCGCCGCGGCATTGCGCGCAATATCCTGCGCCACGGATGTGGCGGTTGATGCTCCGGCCGCACCCGCGGCGGCTCCCTTCAACTGGACGGTTCCGGCGACCGCCTGCGTCCCCTGCGTGCCGGTCACCGCTCCGCCTGCGGTGCTCACGTACAGGTCCTTCAAAGTGTCGGGGCTCTGCCAGAACTGGGGTGCAACCTCCATCACCACGTGATACTGCTGCGGGCTGAAGGGGTTGTAGATCGTCGAGACCTGCGCCTGCGCGAAGGCGTCCCCGAGCGAGTTATCGATTTGCGCCTCGGTGAGGCCGAGCCGGTACGCCATGTCGCGATCGACGATGAGATCCGCTTCGAGGCCTCCGGCCTGCACATCCGTGTCGACATCCGCCAGCTCCGGCACATTCTGCAGCGCCACGCGCAGCTTGTCGGACCAGGTGCGCAGCTGGTTGAGGTCATCGCCGAGCAGCGTGTATTGGTACTCCGCATTCGCGGATCGTCCGCCCCCGCCCCCGCCGATGTCCTGCATCACCTGCAGGAACGCCTGGATGCCGCTCATGCGCTGGAGCCGCGGGCGCAGGCGGTCGATGACCTCGTCAGCGGAGGCTTTCCGTTCATTGAGGGGTTTCAAGGTGGCATTGATGCGGGCACTCAGGCCGCCGCCGAACGGTCCGAAGCCGCCGCTCCCGACGGTGCCCGTGACGCTCTCGATCGCCGGGTCGGACTGAATGATGCCGGTGACCTGCTGCAGCTTGCTCTTGATGAGCTCGAACGACGCCGAGGAATCGGCGCGCAGGCCGCCGCGCAACTGCCCCGTGTCCTCCTGCGGCAAGAAGCCCTTCGGCACTGCAATGAAGAGAAAAATATCGAAAATGAAAATCGGCACGATCAGCACCATGACCCACACGGGACGCCCGAGCGCGATCGGGAGCGTGCGGTCGTAAGCGGCGCGCAGCTTCGCGAACGACCGATCGAACCAGCGATCGAAGCCGCGCTGGGGCTCGGCGGCGGGCGCAGCGCCACGAGCGACCGATGCGCTCGGCGCTTCGCTCGCACCTGCTGCACGCCGTCGCCACCCGAGCAGGCGCGAGCACATCATCGGGGTCGTCGTGAGCGAGACCACGAGCGATATTAAAATGGAAACCGAAAGCGTGATCGCGAACTCTTTGGAGATCCTGCCGATGATGCCGGTCGCGACGTCGAACGGTATGAAAGTCGCAACCAGCGCCAAGCTCATCGCGAGCACCGTGAAGCCGACCTCGCGCGAGGCGTCGAGCGCGGCGCGTATGCGCGGCTTGCCGGCCTCGATGTGGCGGATGATGTTCTCCATCACCACGACGGCGTCATCCACGACGAAGCCGGTCGCGATGGTGATCGCCATCAGCGAGAAGGTGTCGAGCGTGAAATTGAGGAGGTACATCGCCCCGAACGTGCCGATGAGCGATACCGGGACGACGACGGCGGGCACGAGAGCGGAACGCCAGCTGTGCAGGAACAGGTAGACCACCAGGATCACCATCGCGACCGCGATGAGCAGCGTCCTCTCGACCTGGCGAAGCGAGGCGCGGATGCCGATCGATCGGTCGAACGTGACGTGCATGTCGATGTTCTTGCCGATAGCCGCCTTCAACTGCGGCAGGGCCGCCTTCACGGCATCGACCGTTCTGATGATGTTCGCGCCGGGCTGCTGCAGCACCTCGACGGTGATGGCGGGCTTGCCGTTGTACACGCCGTAAGTGCGGATGTTCTCGGTTGCCCCGTCCTCCTTGTCGGAGACGGTCGCGACATCCGAGAGCCGGACTGTCGAGCCATTGCGTTTCGCGATGATCAGATCGCGATACCCGGCGGCATCGCGCGCATTGTCGTTGGTGTAGATCTGATAATTGAGGCCGCGGGTCTGGATCGAACCCTTCGGCGCATTGGCGTTCGCGTTCGAGATGGCCGCCCGCACGTCCTGCAAGCCGATTCCGAGGCGCGAGAGCGCAAGCGGATTGAGCTCCACGCGCACGGCGGGCAGCGCGCTGCCGTTGACGTTCACCGCGCCGACGCCGCTGATCTGCGACAGCCGCTGCGAAATCACGGCGTCCGCGGCATCGTAGATCTGCCCCTGCGTAAGCACGTCCGAGGTCAGCGCCAGCGCAAGCACCGGGAACTGCGAGGTGTTGATCTGTCGGTAGGTCGGATTGCGCGTGAGCGAGGACGGCAGGTCCTGCCGCGCCGCCTCGATCGCTGCTTGCACGTCGCGCGCGGCGCCATTGATGTCGCGACCCGTGCCGAACGTCAGCTGGATGTTGGTCGAACCGACGCTGCTCGAGGAAGTCATGTCGTCCACGTCGGCAATGGCCCCGAGATGCCGCTCGAGCGGCGTCGCGATGCTGCTCGCCATCACCTCCGGGCTCGCCCCCGGAAGCGCGGCGGTGACGAAGACCGCGGGCAAGTCGATGCGGGGGAGCGGTGCGACCGGCAGCAGAGTGAAGGCGGCCGCACCGGAGCAGGCGATCCCGAGGGTAAGGAGAATCGTCGCGACTGGACGCGCGATGAACGGCGCCGAGATGTTCATGGCGAGCGAACCGTGCGGCTCACGTCGGCGTGTCCGCGAGCTCACCCTCGCCGGCAGCCTCCCGACCGCGGCTGAAGCGCTTTGCGAGCCGGTCGAACGCGAGATAGATCACGGGCGTCGTGTAGAGCGTGAGCAGCTGGCTGACGAGGAGGCCCCCCACGATGCTCACGCCGAGCGGACGGCGCAGCTCCGAGCCCGTGCCGGCGCCTAACATCAGCGGCAGCGCCCCGAAGATCGCGGCGACGGTCGTCATCAGGATCGGACGGAAGCGGAGCAGACAGGCCTGATGGATCGCCTCGAGAGGCGGCAGGCCCTTCGAGCGCACGGCATCGATCGCGAAATCGATCATGAGGATCGCGTTTTTCTTCACGATGCCGATCAGCAGGATGATGCCGATCAAGGCGACGATCGTCAGATCCTCGCCCGCGAGAATGAGCGCGAGCAGCGCCCCGATTCCCGCTGAGGGCAGCGTCGAGAGAATCGTCAGAGGATGGATGAAGCTCTCGTAGAGCACCCCGAGCACGATGTACATCACGACCACGGCTGCAAGCAGCAGGAGCAGCTCGTTCGTGAGGTTGTTGCGGAAAGCGAGCGCCGCTCCCTGGAAGGTCGTTTGAATGCTGTCGGGTAGCGCGAGCTGGACTTCGGCTTTCTCGATTGCATCGACCGCGGCGCCGAGAGAGGCGCCCGGGGCGAGATTGAACGAGACGGTCGCCGCGGGGAACTGCGCGAGATGGTTGATGACGAGCGGCCGCTGCTGGATCTCGACGTGAGCGATCGCCGACAGCGGGACCTGGCCGCCGCCTGCGGAGGGAACGTAAAGCGAATCGAGCGAGTTCACCGAGGCATAGAAGGAGGGGTCCGCCTGCAGGATCACGCGGTACTGATTCGACTGGGTGAAGATCGTCGAGACGATGCGTTGGCCGAAGGCATCGTAGAGCGCGTTGTCGACCGTGCCGACGCTCACGCCGAGCCGAGCTGCACTGTTGCGATCGATGGTGATATAGACCGCGGTGCCGTCGTCCTCCAGGTTGCTCACCACGTCAGTGAGCTGCGGCAACGCGCGGAGCGCTGAGACCACACGCGGTGTCCACGTCGACAGAGCCGCGGCATCGGCGCTCTCGAGCGTGAACTGATATTGCGTGCGGCTCACGGTATCGTCGAGCGTCAGGTCCTGCGCCGGCTGCATATAAAGAGTGATGCCGGGCACGCCGGCGGTCTCGCGGCGCAGCCGCTCGATCACTTCGGAGGCCGTGGACTTGCGCTCATCGCGACCCTTGAGGTTGATCAGAAACCGGCCGGTATTGAGCGTGACGTTGCTTCCGTCCACACCGATGAACGAGGAGAGGCTCGCCACGTCCGGGTCGGTGAGAATCGCTTGCGCGAGGGCCTCCTGCCGGTTCCCCATCTCCGCGAAGGAGATGCCCTGGGTGGCGGAGGAGACGCCCTGGATCAGGCCGGTGTCCTGCACAGGGAAGAAGCCCTTCGGGATATAGACGTATAGCAGCACCGTGACGACGAGCGTTCCCGCGAACACGGCGAGCGTCAGACCCTGGTGCGCGAACACCCACTGCAAGGTCCGGTCGTACCAGCGGATGAGACCGGCGAACCAGCGTCCCGAGCCATGTCCCTCGCGCGCGGCGCCCGCAGTCTCGGGACGCAGCAGTTTCGCACACATCATGGGTACGAGCGTCAGGGAGACGAACGCAGAGATGAGGATCGTCACGGCCAGCGTCACCGCGAACTCGCGGAACAGCCGTCCGACCACCTCGCGCATGAAGAGCAGCGGAATGAGCACCGCGATCAGCGAGAGGGTGAGGGAGATGATGGTGAAGCCGATCTGGCCCGAGCCCTTGAGCGCTGCGGCGATCGGCCGCTCTCCGCGCTCGATGTAGCGCGCGATGTTCTCGATCATGACGATCGCATCGTCGACGACGAATCCCGTCGCGATGGTGAGCGCCATGAGGGAGAGATTGTTGAGGCTGAATCCCGCGAGGTACATCACCCCGAAGGTGCCGATGAGCGAGAGCGGCACCGAAAGACTCGGGATGATCGTCGCCGGTACGTTGCGCAGGAACAGGAAGATCACGAGCACGACGAGGCCAACTGCGAGCGCCATCTCGAATTGCACGTCCGTGATCGAGGCGCGGATCGTGGTGGTACGGTCAGTGAGGGGTTTGAGCTCGACGCCGGCCGGGAGAGATGCCGCGAGCACCGGCAATAGCTGATGGATTCGGTTGACCACGTCGACGACGTTCGCGTCCGGCTGGCGGCGCACGTTGATGATCAGCGCCGGGGTCGTATTCATCCAGCCGCCGAGCTTATCGTTCTCCGCGCCCTCGACCAGCGTCGCCACGTCCTTCAGGCGCACCGGCGCGCCGTTACGGTACGCGA
>DASXNC010000481.1:0-5776 GCA_036495325.1 Steroidobacteraceae bacterium | reverse complement strand
CCATCCTCAACTTGTTCATGCCTTCGACCAACTCTCTTTCACGGCCTCGAGGCCAGCTTCTCTCGGGGCCTTTCGAAGCGATGGCCCTCAAATGCGACGGCGCTTCGCGCCGGACACGACCCAGCCCGCCGCCTGAAACGTCCCGCGCCGCGTGATGCTCCGGCGCGCGCCGGGCCGTTCACGCTCACGCGAGTCGGGGCGACTCGTTGATCCGACCGATCAGCCGGTTGAGCCGCACCGCGAGCCCGCGGCGCTCTTCCTCCGTCAGGAAGTCCCCGACCTCGCATTGACGGCCGTGCGACTCGATCACGAGGCGGCTCGGGTACAGGCGCGACGCGGGGCGGCGCAGTTTAACCTGTGCCCAGTGCCGCGGAAACACGACTCTCACACAGCGAGCGCCGGCGCGCGACTCTACCAGCACGTCGCGATCGGAGACGGTGATCGTCTGCAGCTGTCTCCGGCGCTCGAGACTCGCCTTCAGCGCCCATGCGAGCACCACCATCTCGAGCCCTGCGAACGGAAACACCGGCCAGAAGCCGAGCGCGGCCATGAATCCCGCAATCGTGAACGAGACCGTACACATCCCGGCGAAAAACACGAGCGCGCCCCGTACGCTCAACGAGCAGTTCGGGGCGATCACGATGCGCAGCTGCGCGATATTCACGGGATCGGCGCCTTCGAGCCTCGAGAGGCCGACGCCTCCGAATGGTACCCCAGCTACTTGAATATACAAGGGAAAGCGCACGCTCCATCGTGTGCCGTCCATTGCGCGGGCCTCGTGCGGGCTTCCCATCACGCCCTACGCGCTCCTCGCGGTGTGCCTCGCGAGACGAGGGCAACCAGCGCCTCGCTCACCCCCAGCGGCAGCTCAATCCCCGGCTCGAGCGCCGGCTCATCGGACGTACACGCCAGGGCCGAGCTGCGATTCGCCGTCCGGTCCAGATGCGGCAGAAGCGCGAGCGGTGGGCAGCCAAGCCACCGCTCGAGAGTCGCGACATTCTCGGCGGCATGTCCGAAACCCGGTTCGATCGCGTTGCCGATCCAGCCCGCAAGTCTCAGCCCGTCCGCCTCCATGGCACGCGCGCTGAGCAGCGCGTGATTGAGACAGCCGAGCCTGAGGCCGACGACGAGTACCACGGGCAGCGACAGTGCGCGTGCCACATCGGCCAGTGTCTCGCGCTCGCCGATCGGCGCGAGCCACCCGCCCGCGCCCTCGACGATGACGCAGTCCGCGCCGTGCGCGAGCTCGCCGAAGCGCTGAACGATCAGCGCCACATCGATTGTGACGCCCTCTTCGGCCGCGGCGATGTGCGGCGACACGGGCGTGCGCAGGCAATAGGGATTGATGTGCTCGTAAGGGGCCGCGACGGTTGCCGCCGCGGCGAGCGCCAGAGCATCCTCATTCCTTGCGCCCTGCGATGTGATCGCGGCGCCGGCGGCGACCGGCTTCATCGCCGCGACCGCGAGGCCGCGCGCGGCGAGCGCCCGCACGAGCGAGACGGCGGCGAGCGTCTTGCCGACGCCGGTGTCCGTGCCGGCGATGAACAGACCAGCTCTCATGGACGCGGCCGACGCCGGATCGCGGCGGGCGAAATGCGCACCTCGCCGCCGGCCGGCGAGCCGATTTCGCCTCGTCCGTGCGCCGCGCTTGTCTCGCGGCTCCATGCGGCGCCGTAAATCACTTCGTAAGTCGCAGGCAGTCGATCCTCACGCCGGAAGGTCTCGTAATGTTCGGTCATCGCGCGCCACTTGCCCCGTCCGGTGAGTCCTCGACGGCGCCCGGTCGTCACGTTGTGCGCACCGATCGCCTTCAGATCGCGCGTGAGCGCGAGCACGTCCGCATAAGAGAGCGTGAAACGCTCTACATCGAGCACGGGCTCCGCGAATTGGGCACGCGTGAGCGCATCCCCGACGTCGTGCATGTCGAGGAAGGCGTTGACATGGCTCGCATCGTCCGCAGCCGTCCATGCAGCGCGCAGCTCGGTGAGTGTGTCCGGGCCGAACGTGCTGAACGAGAAGAAACCACCGGGACGCAGCACGCGCCGGATTTCCGCGAGCACCTCGTCGGGCGCATCGCACCACTGCAGCAAAAGGTTGCCGAAGACGAGATCGATCGAGGCATCCGCGAGCGGCAGGCGATACGCGTCACCGCACACTCGCTCGAAGCGCCGGAAGGGTCGGCTGCGGCGTCGCGCCTCGCGCAGCATGCCCGGGGCGATGTCGAGCGCGAGCGTCAGGGCGCGAGGGTAGCGGCGTTTGAGCTGTCGAGCGCCCTCCCCCGTGCCGCACCCCAGGTCGAGCACGCGCGCCGGCTCGATCCCGATCCAGCGCAGCCTATCGAGCAGCTCCGTCCGCACGCGTGCTTGCAGCACGGCGGCAGCGTCATAGCTGGCGCTCGCGCGATCGAACGACCGGCGTACCCCGGCGCGATCGAGCTGAAAGGCAGGGGGCCGCGCGCGCGGATCGATGTGTCGATTGCTATCCGACGGCCGCATGGCTCACCGACGGACCGGCTGCGAGCCGGACGGCTCGTGATCGAGCGCGTTGCCCAGCGCCTCGACGAGCGCATCGATCTGCGCTTCGGTGTGCGCGGCGGAAACGGTGATTCGCAGCCGTGCCGTGTGCGCGGGCACGGTGGGCGGCCGGATCGCGGCGACCCAGAAGCCCGCCTGCATCAGACGCCGGCTCGCCATGAGCGCCGCCTCCGGGCTGCCGACGATGATCGGCTGGATCGGCGTCGCCGATGCGGAAAGCGGGATGCGGCGCTCCGTCGCCGCGCTGCGAAACCGGCCCGCGAGCTCGAGCACGCGTTCCCGGCGCCAGCTCTCGCTCTGCGAGACCTCGAGCGCGGCACGCGCTGCCGCTGCGAGCGCGTGCGGCAGGGCCGTCGTGTAGATGTAGCTGCGCGCACGCTGGATCAACGTCTCGATCAGTGCGCCGGACCCCGCCACGAAGGCGCCGAACGTGCCGAACGCCTTGCCGAGCGTTCCCACGAGTACCGGCACGTGCCCGGGGGCGATGCCCAGATGCTCGAGCGTGCCGCGGCCGCTCGCGCCCAGCACGCCGAGGCCGTGCGCATCATCGACGATGAGCTGCGCACCGTGCCTTTCGGCGGCGGCCACGAGCTCCCCGATCGGCGCGAGGTCGCCGTCCATGCTGAAGAGCCCGTCGGTAACGATCAGCGTCGCGTGGTTTCGCCGGGGCTCGCTCGCTTCGCTCGCCTCCCCATCGATCGGCGGGATCTGCGCGATCTGCGAGCTGCCGCCATGCGCTGCACCACGCATCGTCCGCAGCATCCGCTCGGCGGCGCCCGCGTCGGCATGCTGATACCTCTGAAGGCGGGCACCCGACAGCATCGCCGCATCAATGAGCGAGGCATGGCATAAACGGTCGAGCAGTACCCGATCGCCGCGGCCCGCGAGCGCGCTGACGACGGCGAGGTTCGCCATGTAGCCGGTGGAGAAGAGGAGCGCCCGCTCCCGGCCCACGTAGGCTGCAAGCGCCTCCTCGAGGCGCTCGTGCTCGAGACCGTGCCCAGTCACGAGGTGCGAGGCGCCGCTGCCGACGCCCCAGCGCGCGGCCGCTTCGCGCAGCGCCGCGCCAACGGCCGGGTGGCGGCTCAAGGCGAGATAGTCGTTGCCGCAGAAGTTGACGAGACGGCGACCCTCGAGGACGACCTCCGCCGAATCCGGTGCCTCCTCCGGGAGCTCGGGGAAGCGCTCCACCGTACGTCGCACGCGCCTCAGGTGGCGCCGCTCGGTGTCTGCGAGCGAGGCTGCGAGCGTAGCGGTCAGCGCGTCGGCGGCCATCAGAGCGCAGGTCGCACCGGCTCTTCGGGCTTCAACCCGAGCCGCTCGAGGAGCCGCCTGTCGTGATCCACGTCAGGGTTACCCGTCGTAAGCAGCTTCTCCCCGTAGAAAATCGAGTTCGCGCCCGCGAGAAAGCAGAGCGCCTGCATCTCATCGCTCATCTGCGTTCGCCCGGCGGAGAGCCGCACGTGGGAGCGCGGCATCAGGATGCGCGCCACGGCGATCGTGCGGACGAACTCGAAAGGGTCCACGCGCTCGAGGCCTGCGAGCGGCGTGCCCGGGACCTGGACGAGCTCGTTGATGGGCACGCTCTCAGGGTGCTCGGGAAGATTCGCGAGCGTCATGAGGAGCTTCGCCCGATCGCGAGCCGACTCGCCCATGCCCACGATGCCGCCGCAGCAGACCTTGAGCCCGGCGGCGCGCACGGCCTCGAGCGTGTCGAGGCGATCGTGGTACGTGCGCGTCGTGATGATCTCGCCGTAGAACTCCTCGGAGGTATCGAGATTGTGATTGTAGAAATCGAGACCGGCCTCCCGAAGAGATTGCGCCTGCTCCGGCGTGAGCATGCCGAGCGTCGCGCAGGTCTCGAGACCGAGGGCGCTCACCTCGCGCACCATGGCACAGATCGCCTGCAGCTCCTTCGGCTTCGGCGATCGGTAGGCGGCGCCCATGCAGAAGCGCGTAGCGCCGGCCGCACGGGCGCGACGCGCGGCCTCGCGCACGGCACCAAGGTCCATCAGAGTTTCCCGGCCCACACCCGTTTCGTAATGGACACTCTGCGGGCAGTAGGCGCAGTCCTCCGGACACGCGCCGGTCTTGATCGAGAGCAGCGTGCTCATTTGCACCGTGTTCGGCTCGTGACAGGCGCGGTGCACGGACTGGGCATCGAGCAGCAGGTCGAGGAACGGGCGTGCGAAGAGCGCCTCGACCTCATCGAGTGACCAGTCGTGCCGTACGATCATGAGAGAGCTCCCGAAGGTGGGCGGTGCGCGGCATGGTTGCCAGCGAAGGGCCCACTGTCAACCGGGCGCCCTCCACTCGGGTGACCGTTGCTCGTTCCGTGAACAGGGCCGGCGCGGTACGATTCCTACTCTTGCGCCAAGAGTGCGAAGGGGACCCCGAGATGCGCCGCACGAAGAACCGTACCGAATCGTCCTCAGCCGATCCGGCCGCCGAATCGTCCGCCACTGCCACCACGAGCGCGGCGAATGCCGCGGACACGGCGGAGGCCAAAGACGCCGCGAATGTCACCGCGCTTGATCGGCGGCGCTTCATGGGCGCGCTCGGCGCGGCGGCGGTGCCGCTCGGTATCGCCGGAAGCGCGCTTGCCGCAGCGCAGGGCACGGCACCGGTCGGCCACCCGGACACCCGGCCGCGGCCCGGGGCGGGCGCCCCTGGCGCGGCCGCCGCCTTCGAGCAGGGCGCGCCCCATCTTCTGCCGCAGCTCTTCCGGCTGGAGAGCGACATCCACGACGTGGAGGTGGAAGGGAAGATCCCTGCCGACCTCCAGGGCGCGTTCTTCCGCGTCGGGCCGGATCCGATGTATCCCCTGCATCCAGGGGACATCCCTTTCGACGGCGAAGGCCACGTGAGCGCCTTTTATTTCGAGAACGGCCGCGTGAGCTACCGGAGCCGCTTCGCGCGTACGCAGCGCTACAAGGCGCAGGCGGACGCACACCGGATTCTCTTTCCCATGTACCGAAACCCGTACATGAACGATCCGAGCGTCAAGGGGGTTTCCCGCGGCACCGCGAACACGCACATCATCTTTCACAATCACCGGCTGCTCTCGCTGAAGGAGGACAGCCCCCCCGTGGCGATGGACCCGCTGACGCTCGAGACCGTGGACGATTACTACACGTTCAACAGCCAGCTCGAGAGCCAGACGTTCACGGCGCATCCGAAGATCGATTCCCAGACCGGAAACATGGTCGCCTTCGGGTACGAGGCGCGCGGCTTCGGCAGCC
>DASXNC010000480.1:0-3805 GCA_036495325.1 Steroidobacteraceae bacterium | reverse complement strand
ACGAGTTCGCGATGGGCTCGTCCAACGAGACGAGCTTCTACGGCCCGGTGCGCAATCCCTGGGATGCGCGGCTCGTGCCGGGCGGCTCATCGGGCGGCTCGGCGGCGGCGGTCGCGGCGCGCCTCGGTCCGGCTGCGACGGCGACCGACACGGGCGGCTCCATCCGCCAGCCGGCCGCGCTGTGCGGAGTGACCGGGCTCAAGCCCACTTACGGGCGCGTATCCCGCTACGGGATGATCGCCTTCGCCTCGAGCCTGGATCAGGGCGGGATCATCTCTACCTCCGCCGAGGATGTCGCGCTCCTTCTCGGCGCAATGGCGGGCTTCGATCCGCACGACTCGACGAGCGTCGACCGTCCCGTACCGGACTACGTAGCCGCTCTCGGGCGGCCCGTCGGCGGCCTGAAGATCGGGGTGCTGAAGGAATTCTTCGATACGGGGCTCGATCCACGCAATGCGCGGTGCGTCCGCGATGCGCTTGCCGTGTACGAGCGGCTCGGCGCGGCAATCCGCGAGGTGAGCCTGCCGAACATCGGACTCTCGGTGCCGGCCTACTACGTCGTCGCCCCGGCGGAGTGCTCGTCGAACCTGGCACGCTACGACGGCATGCGCTTCGGATACCGGTGCAAGGAACCGAGGGACCTCGCCGACCTGTACTGCCGCTCCCGGGGCGAGGGATTCGGAGCGGAGGTCAAGCGTCGCATCATGACGGGCACTTATGTGCTCTCTGCGGGCTACTACGACGCGTACTACCTCAAGGCGCAGAAGGTCCGGCAGCTCATCGCGAACGAGTTCGAGCGTGCGTTCAACGAAGTCGACGTGATCATGGGACCGACGACGCCGACGCCCGCCTTCGAGCTCGGCGCGAAAACCTCCGACCCGGTCACGATGTATCTCAACGACATCTACACGATCGGCGCCAACCTCGCGGGCCTGCCGGCACTGTCGATCCCGTGCGGCTTCGCGGGGACGCTGCCGGTCGGGTTGCAGATCATCGGACCGCATTTTGCGGAAGAGCGGCTGCTCACCTCCGCGCACGCGTATCAGCGCGAGACGGATTGGCACCGGCGGATACCTCCCGGCTATGAATAGCACCGCTCTCGAGCAGTGGGAGACCGTCATCGGTCTCGAGATCCACGCGCAGCTCGCAACACGCTCGAAGATCTTCTCCGGATCGCCGACCGCCTACGGCGCCCCGCCGAACACGCAGGCGAATCTCGTCGATCTCGGCTATCCGGGCGTGCTGCCGGTGCTCAACGGAGCGGCTGTGCGGATGGCGGTCAAGTTCGGTCTCGCGATCGGCGCGGAGATCGCCGCCCGCTCGGTATTCGCGCGGAAGAACTACTTCTATCCGGATCTGCCGAAGGGCTATCAGATCAGCCAGTACGAGCTGCCCGTCGTGGCGCGCGGTGCCCTCGAGATCGTGCTCGACGACGGGACACGCAAACGCATCGGGATCACTCGGGCGCACCTCGAGGAGGACGCCGGCAAGTCGCTGCACGAGGGGCTGCCCGGAGCAACCGGCATCGACCTCAATCGCGCCGGTACGCCGCTCATCGAAATCGTCTCCGAGCCCGACCTACGCTCGGCGAAAGAGGCCGTCGCGTACATGAAGAAGGTACACACGCTCGTGCGCTACCTCGAGATCTGCGACGGCAACATGCAGGAGGGCTCGTTCCGCTGCGATGCGAACGTCTCGGTGCGGCGCCATGGCACGAAGCAGCTCGGCACGCGCACCGAGACGAAGAACCTCAACTCGTTCCGCTTCGTCGAGAAGGCGATCCAGTACGAGGTGGCGCGTCAGATCGATGTCCTCGAATCCGGTGGCCGGGTCGTGCAGGAGACGCGTCTCTACGATCCGGATCGGGGCGAGACGCGCCCGATGCGCTCCAAGGAAGAGGCAAACGACTACCGGTACTTCCCCGATCCCGATCTGCTGCCCCTCGTCCTTTCGCGGGACCTCATCGAGGAAGTGCGCGGGAGCTTGCCGGAGCTGCCGGATCGCAAGGCCGAGCGCTTCGCCGCCGAGTACGGCCTCTCTGCCTACGATGGCGGCGTGCTCACGGCGAGCCGCGAGCTTGCGGCGTACTACGAGGAGGTCGCACGCCTCGTGTCGGGGGACCCGAAGCTCGCCGCGAACTGGGTGATGGGCGAGCTGGCGGCAGCTCTCAACCGCGACGGCCTCGAGATCACGGCGAGCCGCCTCACCGCGGCGCAGCTCGCGGGACTCATCGCCCGCATCCGCGACGCGACGATCTCGGGCAAGCTCGCGAAGGAAGTTTTCGAGGCGATGTGGACGAGCCGCCGAGACGCGGACGCCGTCATAGAGGAGAAGGGACTCAAGCAGATCACCGACACGTCCGCGATCGAGCGCGTGATCGAGGAGGTCATGGCCAAGAACCCCGGCCAGCTCGCGGACTACCGCTCGGGCAAGGACAAGCTCTTCGGGTTCTTCGTCGGGCAGGTGATGAAGGCGACGCAGGGCAAGGCGAATCCCGCCCAGGTCAACGAGCTGCTGAAAAAGACGCTCGCTGGCTGAGACCTGTCGCCGATCCGCGCGAACGACCGCCCACGGAGGGCCGGGCTGGAAGGGCCGAACGCCCGGGCCCACGCCCGGGCGGGGTTGAGTTGTCCGGCCGGCTCCCTCATTGTCGTGCGATGGATGCTTCCAACCTGAACGGCGACGCGGTGCGTCGCTTCACCGTCGAGAACCAGCCGGTTCGCGGGCATTTCGTGCGCATCGGGGAAGCCTGGCGCGTGCTGCGCGAGCACCGGGATCACCCCGCGCCGGTCCGTGAGCTTCTGGGGGAAGCCGTGAGCGCTTCCGTGCTGCTCGCGGCCACGCTCAAATTCCGGGGAACACTCACCTTGCAGCTGCAGGGCGGAAGCGGCGCCGTACGGCTTCTCGTTGCCCAGTGTACGAACGATTTCCGGGTGCGGGCGGTCGTGCGGGCGGACGAGCATCGGCTCGGAGATTCCTCGGCGAGCTCAAAGGTCGGGCGCACTCGAGGAAACGGCGCCGAAAGCCTCGCGGGCGCGGCGGGCGGGTGCGCCGCGCTCACGAGCGATGTGTTTCGCCGGCTCGTCGGTACCGGCGGCCGCCTCGTCGTGACGGTCGAGGCGGCCGAGCGCGGGGCTCGGTATCAGGGCATCGTGCCGCTCGAAGGCGACTCCTTCGCGGAGTGCCTGGAGGAGTACTTTGCGACCTCCGAGCAGCTGCCGACGCGAGTGCGACTGGCCGCCGACGAGACGCACGCCGCCGGGTTGCTCATCCAGAAGCTGCCCGGGGAGCGCGGCGCTTCGGAGGACACGGAGGTCCGCGCAGCTTGGAACGACGTTAAAAGGGGCCTCGGCACGGTTTTGCGAAGCGATCTGCTCGACGCGCCGGTAGAGCGGGTGTTGACCCGCAATTTCGGTCATCAGGACCTGCGGCTGTACACCGGCTCGCCGGTCCGCTTCGAGTGCCGTTGCACTCCGGAACGCGTCACGGCTCTGCTGCAGTCGCTCGGTGCCGATGAGGTGCGCGAAGTGTTGCGAGAGCAGGGCGCAGTCACGGTGACGTGCGACTTCTGCGATCGTTTCTATCGGTTCGAGCCCTCAGATGTCGAGGCGCTGTTCGGGCCGACGGATGGTCCGCACTCAGTGCATTGATTCGCGGGAGACCGTCCGCGCTGGCGGGGCGCTTTGCCGCCGGCCGGCTCAACGGTCCGCAGATAGGCGCTGCCGCCGAGCTGGCGCATCTGTCCGAGGATCCAATCTCTTCGCGCGAGAACGTATCGCGATGGGCGCTCAGCGTGCAGCCGGCG
>DASXNC010000479.1:0-3515 GCA_036495325.1 Steroidobacteraceae bacterium | reverse complement strand
GTGGAGCGCCATCGCGGCATCGTCCGTTCCGCGGCGGCCGAGCAGGCCGCCGTGAATGCGCGGATGCAGCGTCTTCACCCGACCGTCCATGATCTCGGGGAACCCCGTGTACGAGGACACCTGGCGCACCGGCAGCCCGTGCTCTGCAAGAAGCTTCGCCGTGCCGCCCGTCGAGAGTATCTCGATGCTGCGGCTCGCGAGCGCGCGCGCAAGATCGAGGAGCCCCGTCTTATCCGAGACCGAGAGCAGAGCCCGCCGCACGCCAATCCATGGGGAATCGGTCACGAATCATTCAGCCCGTGAGGCCGTGCAGCCGAAGCTTCTTGCGGAGCGTTCCCCGATTGATGCCGAGAATATCCGCCGCGCGGACCTGATTGCCCTCGGTGTAGGAAAGTACCGCGCGCAGCAGCGGCTCCTCCACCTCGCGCAGGACGAGATCGTAGAGCCGTGCGGGTCGATGGCCGTTCAGGCTCGCAAAGTATTCGCTGAGAGCGCGCTCCGCGTGGGTGCGCAACGGCAACTCCTTGCCGTTCGCTTTCGCAGCAGGCTCGCTGCGAGCTTTGCCGTTTCGCTTCGCGGTCATGTGAGGCTCCCCCTGTGGTGCCGCACGGTGCGGATGCGGCTCGCTGCCGTCTCCGTGGACCCCGCGATGATTATACGAGTGCCGCTTGCGCGCGCTAGCTGGAATTTACGGCTTGCTTTTGTTATCGCGTGGCGCGTGCCGGCGCATCGTTCGCGCACGCGACGCGCCCGCTCGCAAGCTTGAGGCACGCATCGATCTCGAAGCCCACCGCATTCGGTCCCGGATCGGCGAACGCGATCTCGGCATCGACGCGCTGTCCCGCGGCCAGATCGGCTCGGTTCGAGCTGCCCGCTGGCAGGTACGCGCTCGGGGGCACGTCGCGCGCCGCGACGCGGTTGCCGAAACGATCTTGCATCGTCACTCGCAGCAGCGGTAGCGGCTGATCGCGCGGCGCCGTGTTCCTCACGCTCGCCCGCACGGTGAGCGCGCCGGGATTGCCGGCGACGGCGCCGAGCTGACGCACCTCGTAGGCGCGGACATTCCAATGCGGCGCGAGCGGCATGCCGAGCGCGGAGTAGACCGCGGTGAGGGGCGCGCGTAACCAGGAGACTCCGGCGAGCTCTGCGCGTTCGTGATTCACGATTTGCAGCGCGAGGAGCAGGGCCAACGCCACGCTGCCGATGCGCAGCATCCGCTCAATGTTGAGATGCGCGTCGTCGCCGCTCTCCTCCTCCTGATGAAGCGCCTGCTCACTCTCAACCGGAACAAGCTCGGCCGCGGGCACTTCGGCGCGCGCTTCGGGCTCGCGAGCGACAGGGCGCGGTGGCGCAGGCGTGGCCGGCACCGGCTCGCGAGCGAGGGGGCGTGGTGGCGCAGGCACCTCTGGTGGCGTACGGCCGTGCGATGGACGCTCGGATGGCTCGGGCGGTGGCTGCTTGGCAATCTCAGGCCGCGGGAGCGGACTGGTGACGCCGATCAGCGCTTCGAGATCGATTTCGAGCTCGTGCGTCTCGCTGTTCTCCGAGACGCGCGCCTCGTCTTCGGTCTCGCTCGAAGGGCTCTCTTCCAGCTCGTCGCCGTGCAGCACGATCGACTCGAACGTGCCCGTCGGGTCGTCGTCCGCCGGCTCGACGAACACCTCTGAGACGTCAGTCGAAGAGGGGTCGAATTCGAGCGCCTCGTCCGGGATCGGCTCCTCGGCGCGCGGCGGCGCGGGTGTCTGGCCGGACGACGGAGCTGGGGCAGGCGCCTGCGGCGCCGTGGACGCGCCGGGATTGCCTTCGGACGGCGCCGGGGGCTCCCGGTGCGCTTGGGCAGGCTCGCGGGCGAGCACCGCCTGCTGCTCGTCCGAGATCGCGGCGAGCGCATTGAAGACGTTGGAGCAGCGCCCACAGCGCACATAGCCCTGCGCGACGCGCAGATCGGCCGCGGTCACGACGAGCTTGAGACTGCACTTCGGGCAGGTGGTGAACATCGAGATCAGGAACCGCGCGCGCGGCGCACGCCACGGAGACCCACCCAGTCGTCGCGCGCGCCGAAGCGGTCCATATCAAACCACGCACCATAGGCCTCTGTCACCCCGTCCGCTTGTGTGGCAAGGAGACCCGCGAGCACGACGGCGCCGCCCGCTTTCGTAAGCTCGGCGAATCGCGGCGCGAGCTTCACGAGCGGCTCGGACAGGATGTTGGCAAGCAGGATGTCGGCGTCCGGTGCGAGATCGCCGTCCCGGTCAACCGTGCGCACCCGGTCTGCGACTCCGTTCGCCGCCGCGTTCTCCTCGGTCGCAATGAGAGCCTGGGGGTCGATGTCGAAACATTCGACGCGCGCGGCGCCGAGCTTCGCGGCCGCGAGAGCGAGGATGCCGGAGCCGCACCCGTAATCGATGACACGCGCGCCGGGCTCGAGCCGATCATCGAGCCATTCGAGGCAGAGCGCGGTCGTCGGATGCGTGCCGGTCCCGAACGCGAGGCCCGGATCGAGCTGCACCACGACCGCGCCGGGCTCGGCGATACGTTCGTGATGCGGTGCGACCCAGAGCCGTCGACCGAATCTCATGGCACGAAAGTGGGCGAGCCACTCGCGCTCCCAGACACGGTCCGCGACCTGGCGCGCGAGGATACGCTCGGGCGGCAGCGCCAGCGCTGCCGCAACTCGTCCCGCTGTCGCGAGCGGCGCCGTATCTGCCGTGAAGAGCGCCGCGATTCGCGTCCTCGGCCACAGGCGCACCTCGCCGGGCAGGGGCTCGAGCACCGGATCATCCGCAGCATCCGTCAGCGTCACAGACAGTGCGCCCGCCGCGAAGCACGCTGCCTCGGCGGCCGCCTCCTCCTCATCGCTCGAGAGCGGGTCGAGTTCGAACGTCAGCTCGAGGAGCGGCACGGGTCGGCTCCCGCGGCCCGAGCGAGCTCACCGCAGCCCGAGGCGCCGCTCGAGATAATGGATGTCCTGTCCGCCCGCGCGGAATGCGGCGTGATTGAAGATCTCCTGATGCAGTGCAACGTTGGTCTTGATTCCTTCGATCACCATCTCCGCGAGCGCGTTCTTCATGCGCGCGATGGCCGCCTCGCGCGACTCGCCGTGCGCGATGATCTTGCCGATGAGCGAATCGTAGTACGGAGGCACGTTGTACCCGCTGTAAACATGGCTGTCGACCCGCACGCCGGGGCCGCCCGGCGCATGCCACAGGCGGATCGGACCGGGCGAAGGCACGAACGTCTTGGCGTCCTCCGCGTTGATCCGGCACTCGATCGCATGTCCGCGGATCTGGACGTCGTTCTGCGCATAGGGAAGTTTCTCGCCGCCCGCAACGAGGAGCTGCGCCTTGACGAGATCGATACCGGTGATCGCCTCCGTGACCGGATGCTCCACCTGGATGCGCGTGTTCATCTCGATGAAGTAGAACTCGCCGTCCTCGTACAGGAACTCGAGCGTGCCGGCGCTGCGGTAGCCGACCGCGCGGCACGCCTCCACGCACCGCTCGCCCATCGTGCGC
>DASXNC010000478.1:0-1658 GCA_036495325.1 Steroidobacteraceae bacterium | reverse complement strand
CAAGATTCCGGTGCTGCCGATCTCCTATGCGGACGCACAACCGTTGCTCGAGGCGCTCGGAGGACCGGTCGCACCAGTCTCGTGGCGCGGCTCGCTGCCGCTTACCTATCATCTCGGCCCGGGTCCGGCGCGCGCGCACCTGCACATCCGCTCGGACTGGAGCTTGAAGCCGGTCTACGACGTGATCGCGAGGCTGCGCGGAAGCGAGCGTCCGGATCAATGGATCATCCGCGGCAATCATCACGACGGGTGGGTCTTCGGAGCCTGGGATCCGCTCTCAGGTGCCGTCGCCGAGTTTGCGGAGGCCAAGGCGATCGGGGAGCTCGCCAAAACGGGCTGGCGGCCGAAGCGAACGCTCATCTACGCAAGCTGGGACGGCGAGGAGGCCGGGCTTCTCGGCTCGACCGAATGGGCGGAAGAGCATGCCGATGAGCTCAAACACAACACCGTGCTCTATGTGAACACGGACGACAGCGGGCGCGGATTTCTATCGGCAGGCGGCAGCCACTCGCTGCAGCGCCTCGTCAATCAGGTGGCCGCGGGCGTTGAAGATCCTGAGACGCACGCGAGCATCGCCGCGCGCCTCCGGGCGCGCTTGCAGGTGAATGCCTTCGAGGGCGGTGCCAGTCCCGAGAACAAGAGGCTCGCCGCGATCGCCGCCTCCGGCAGCGATCTGCCGCTGCAGGCGCTCGGCTCGGGCTCCGACTACACGCCCTTCCTGCAGCATCTCGGCATCGCCTCGGTCAATTTCCTGTTCACCGGGGAGGAAGAGCAGACCGGCGTCTATCACTCGCGCTACGACTCGTTCGACCACTACGTGCGCTTCGGTGACCCGGGGTTCGTGTATGGCGTCGCGATGGCGAAAGTCGGCGGGCATCTGATGCTGCGCATGGCAGACGCGGATGTTCTGCCGCTCGAGTTCGGGGGCTTGGCTGGCACCGTGGATGACTATCGCGAGGAACTGCACCGGCTCGCAGACTCGCAGCGCGAGCGGGCCGAGACTCTGGCACGGCTGCTCGATGCGCGCGCGTTCGCGCTCGCTGCCGATCCCCGGCATCCCCTTGCTCCGCCGCCGCGTGAGGCGCCGGGTCCCTTCCTCGAGTTCGCGCCGCTCGACAATGCCGTCGCTCGCCTCAAGCAGTCCGCGCACCGCTACGATGCAGCCCTCGCGGCCGCCATGGCTTCCGGTGTAGCGCCCCCTGGCGAGCGGCTCAGGATGCTCAATGATCTGCTCGCGGGCATGGAGCGAGCGTTGACCGATGCGCGAGGGCTTCCCGGCCGCAGCTGGTACGTGCACCTCATGTACGCGCCGGGCATGCTGACCGGCTACGGCGCGAAGACCCTGCCTGCCATCCGCGAGGCGATCGAGGGGGATCGATGGGATGTCGCGAACGTGTACATCGTGCGCACCGCGCACGCGCTCGACGCTTGCACCGATCGACTCGATCGCGCCACAGCACTGCTCTCGAAATAACGTCGAAATGAGCGCAACGCGCGGCTCGGTAGCCGGCCAATAAGCGTTCCCGGACCCCCAGGCTTTATAATCCACCTCATGAACAAGACCGTTACACCTCAGGCGCCCTTCGGCAGTGTCCTGACGGATTCGATGGCGATCGCCTGGTATCGCGACGGGAAGTGGCTCGCCGATCAGCTCGAGC
>DASXNC010000477.1:0-2612 GCA_036495325.1 Steroidobacteraceae bacterium | reverse complement strand
CAGCGCGGCGAGGTGGGCATCGAGGAGCACCCTGTGGCCGCGCAGGACCAGGATATCGCGCGCGATGTGCTCGGGAGCGGGAACGATGGCACGAGTCATGACCGGTCCCCTCTCATGGCGCGCGCGTCATCTTAGTTGCGCGCCTGCGCTCGGCGTATCGAGACGATATTGCTGCTACCCCGCTCCGCGTCGATCAGCACTGCGGTCCACTGCTCGAGTGCAGTCCGGCGATCCTTGAAGTAGTCGTGTCGGTCGTACGTCCCCTCGACCCCGCGGATAGCGTGCCCGAGACAGCGCTGCGCCACCTCTCGCCGGACGCCCAATGCTGCCAGCTGCGTCCGCGCCGTGCGGCGCAGGTCGTGCAGCGTGAACGGGCGAAGTCCGTGCTTCACGCGCTGTATCGCGGCGTTCAGGGTATCGCGCCCGACGTGCGGCACGCGCTCGCGGCGATCGTGCCGGCGCTTCGCGAATAGGAACTCGCTGGCCGCATCCAGCGCTTTGACCTCGCGCAGCCACACGACCACCGCGGGCACCAGTGGAATGTCGAGCGAAGCCCCGGTCTTCGTCCGCGAGGCCGGGAGGCGCCAGACCGCACCCAAGGGCGTATTGCCGTCGAGATCGAACTCCTCCCAGCGGGCACCCAGGAGCTCGCCCTTGCGGACGCAGAGCGCCAGAAGCAGCTTCAGGGCGAGCGCATTCTCAGCGCCGAAGCTCGGCGTCTCCCGAATCTTCTCGAACAGCTGCGCGAGCTCATCAGGGCTCAGCGCGCGGCTGCGGGGTCGCTCAATCCCCCCGCCGTCGAGACGAGGTGAGAAGTCGGCCGCGGGATTAGACGGCACCATTCGCCGGCGCACGCCGAACGCAAAGATGCGGCGGGCGAAGCGCAGCAGGTCGTTGGCGGCGGTCGGCGCGCGTTCCTTGACCTCGTCGATCACGCGGGCGATATCCGCCGGCGTGACATCCACCGCCGCCGAGCGACCGAGCTTGGGAAGCAGGTACTTGTCCAAATGCCTTCGCGGCACCTCGGGATGCTTGAGGGCGCGCCCCGTGATCTCGCTCCGGTACCACTCCTCGCCGAGCTCACGAAACGACCCGCGCTGGCGCTGCTCGGCTTCGGCGGCGCGGCGCACGCTTAAGGGGTCCTGCTGCTTGTCGAGCAGTACGCGCGCCTGGCGCGCTTCGATGCGCGCCTGGGCAAGTGACATGTCAGGGTAGTGCCCGAGCGTGAGCCAGTGCTCGCGCCCGGCGAAGTGATAGCGCAGCGTCCACGAGGCTCCACCCGGAGTCTGCTTGCGCAGGTAGAGTCCGTCGCCGTCGCTGAGCAAGAGCCGCTCACGGGAACGGTGCGCTCGCTCTACCGCGAGCGCCGTCAGTATCGCGCGCCCCATCTCGCCCTCCAGCCAGCAATGCGCAGCGCCCCTGCTGTCGAATGGCAGCTACGGATCTAGCTACAAGTTAGCTACAGATCCAGCCACGAGGATAGCGGAGATTGGAATGGGAGGCAGTAGACAAATCTAGCCAAAACACCGAGAAAATCAACGTTTTCGCGCGAGTGCGTAGATACGCCCAGACGCCGCTGGACGCCCTTCGACGCTATTCGACGTTCTGCACTTGCTCGCGCATCTGCTCGATCAACACCTTCATGTCGACTGCCGCGCGCGTCGTGTCAATGTCCTGTGATTTCGACGACAAGGTGTTCGCTTCGCGATTGAGCTCCTGCATCAGGAAGTCGAGCCGGCGGCCCGCCGGTTCGTTCCCGCTCACCACGCGGCGTATCTCGGCAATGTGCGCCTCGAGGCGGTCGAGTTCCTCGTCCACGTCGAGCCGCTGCAGAAGCATCGCTAGCTCCTGCTCCAGACGGTCCCGATCGATGTTGATCTGAAGCTCCGCGAGGCGCTCGTCGAGCCGTGCGCGGATGCGCGCCTCTACTTCCGGTAGACGCGCGCGGACCTCGCCGACGAGCGCCGCGAGCGCCTCGCAGCGCTGCTCGATGAGCTCTCGCAGCCTCACGCCCTCCCGCGATCGAGCGGCAGCGAGATCCGCGACTGCGGCCGTAAAGAGCTCGCGTGCCGCGGCGACGACCTCGGCGGTACTCGCCTCCGCCTCTCGAATGATGCCGGGCCAGCGCAGCACCTCCAGAGGGCTGATCGATGACTGCAGGGCGGCGCCTCGCGGAGCGGCGCTTGCAGTGCCGCGTGCCGATCCGTCTGGTGTCGCCGGAGCCGCATTGGCGAGCACCGCGGCGAGTTCGCGGACGCGCACGAGCAGGCGAGCGAGAACTTCTGGGTCGATGTCGAGCGCGCGCTCCGCGCCTTGAGCTGCGCGGTAGGTGAGCGTGCAATCGACCTTGCCGCGCTTGAGATGCCGGACGAAAAGCTGGCGGAGCTCCGGCTCGAGCGCCCTGAGATCGTCCGAGAGCCGAAAGCCGGGCTCGAGAAATCGATGGTTGACGCTGCGCAGCTCGCAAACGAGCGTGCCCCAGGGTCCGGATGCCTCGCGCCGGGCGAAGCCGGTCATGCTCGTGATCATGTCGGACATGCCTCCAGCGGCTCCGAGCGTAGCAGGGTTGCTCGCGCCCGGTACGTGGAACTCTTAACGTCTGCGGACGTGGA